>QGUL01000041.1 GCA_003242425.1 Pseudomonadota bacterium
AAGGCCTTGGCGGTCGGCACCAGCTCGCGGCCTTCGCGGTGTACGTACTCCTCCAGGATCAGGTTCTCGATGATCGCGGCGCGCGTGGCGGGCGTGCCCAGCCCCTTCTCGCTGATCGCGGCGCGCAGTTCCTCGTCCTCGATCAGCTTGCCCGCCCCTTCCATCGCCGACAGCAGCGTCGCTTCGGTGTAGCGCGCCGGCGGACGCGTCTGCAGGGCCTTGGCTTCGATCTCCAGCGTCTTTGCCTTGCCGTCCGGTACCGGGGCCAGCATGTCGCCCTCGCCCGCTTCGACCTCGCGGCCGTACACGGCGCGCCAGCCGGCATTGACCAGCACGCGCCCTTCGGTCTTGAAGGGTTCGCCTTCGACGCGCGTGATGCGCGTGGTGATCAGGTATTCGGCCGGCGGATAGAAGACCGCGAGGAAGCGCTTCGTCACCAGGTCGTAGAGCTTCTGTTCCGCTTCCGACAGATTCTTGGGCGCCTGGGTGGTCGGGATGATGGCGAAGTGATCGGACACCTTCTCGTTGTTGAAGATGCGCTTGTTCGGCCGCACCCAGCCTTGTTTCAGGATGGTGTCCGCGAACGTGCCGTAGGGCTGGCCGCCGTTGATCTTGGCCACCACCGCGAGCGTTTCCTGCACGGTCGACAGATAGTCTTCCGGCAGCGCGCGGGCGTCGGTACGCGGATAGGTCAGCACCTTGTGCTTTTCGTACAGCGCCTGCGCCAGCGCCAGGGTGGTCCGGGCCGAAAAACCGAAACGGGCGTTCGCTTCGCGTTGCAGGCTGGTGAGGTCGTACAGAAGCGGCGGCGCTTCCGTGGACGGCTTGGATTCCTCCGTCACCTCGCCCGGTTTGCCGGCGCATTTGGCGCGGATCGCTTCCGCCCGCGCCTGGTCCCAGATGCGCTCGGGACGCGCGTCCGGGTCGTCGCCCTTGCGCTGGAAGTTCTCGTCGAACCAGCGCCCGGTGTATTCGCCGCCCTTGCTCTTGAAGGTGCCGTGCAGTTCCCAATAGGAACGCGGCACGAACTGTTTGATGCGCTGCTCGCGCTCGACCAGGATCGCGAGCGTGGGCGTCTGCACGCGGCCGACGGTGGTCTTGTAAAAGCCGCCGTCCTTGGAATTGAAGGCCGTCATCGCCCGCGTGCCGTTGATGCCGATCAGCCAGTCGGACTCGGAGCGGCAGATGGCGGCGTCGGCGAGCGGCTGCATGGATTCGCCGCTGCGCAGGTTGGCGAAGCCTTCGCGGATCGCGGCGGGCGTCATCGACTGCAGCCAAAGCCGCTGGATCGGCTTCCTGGTCTTGGCGTGCTGCACGATGTAGCGGAAGATGAGTTCGCCTTCGCGGCCCGCGTCGCAGGCGTTGATGATGCCGACCACGTCCTTGCGTTTGATCAGCTTCACCAGCAGCTTGAGCCGGTCCTCGGTCTTTTCGATCGGCTTCAGGTCGAAGTGCGGCGGAATGACCGGCAGATGCGCGAACGACCATTTCCCGCGCTTGACCTCGTATTCGTCCGGTGCGGCGATCTCCAGAAGATGGCCGATGGCCGAAGACAGCACGTACTGGTCGCTTTCGTAATAGTCGCCGTGACGGGTGAAGCCGCCCAGCGCGCGCGCGATGTCGGCGGCCACGGAGGGCTTCTCGGCGATGATGAGGCGTTTGCTCACGGGTTACTTGTCGGTGGTCGCGGATCTTCTCGACGAGTGCGAAAAATGCACGATAGAGACTCGCCGCGGAGGAATCGGTTCACGCGCCGCGTGGAATGCGTCGCAGCGCAGGCAAAGAGCGGCGCAGTTTAAGGACAAGCCTGGGCGCAGGCAAGGCGCCTGCCCGCCGGCCATTAATGGACGTTGCGGGGGCCGCCCTCGGGCAGGAGCTCTTCCAGCACCAGGGTGTCGACGTCGCCCCGGTACGCCCACAGTACCATGAGGACGATGATCTTGAACTTGTCCAGGCCGACCACGTCGTCGGGCAAGGCCATGGCGCGTTCCAGGATCACTTCGCGCAACGCCGGCGTGAGTACGCGCGCGCTTTCGAGGAAAGCAAGGAAGCCGCGGCTATCGGCGGAGAGCCGCGCCGATTCCTGCTCGGTGTAGGCACGGAACGAGCGGCCGAGTTCGAACTGCGGCGGGAAGGCGGTTTCCTGCGGCGAAACCAGGCCTTTCAGCCAGTCCAGGGCGTCGTGAATGTCCTCGTCTTCGAATCCCGCCGCGGTGAGTTTGCGGGCGAGCGTGTCGTGGTCCGGATAGATTTCGTGCTGATAGTAGCTTTCGAACAGATAGACGAGGACGTCGAACATCGGCTGGCAGTGCGCTCCTAGGTTTTGCGCTGGTATCGCCCGCCCGGCAGGCTCGTCACCTTGCCGTCGAGCTCATGCTGCAAGAGCATCGCCGATACTGTATCTGGCGTCAAGCCGCTCCTCTGACACAACATGTCGAGGGTGCAGGGGTCATAGCCCAGATGGCGCAGGATGGGGTCCTCGTCCGCCTCCTCCTGTTCCGGCACCGCGTCGAAGAGCTGTCTGGGCACCCAGTGGCCCAGTTCCTCCAGGATATCCTGCGCGCTTTCAACCAGTTTCGCGCCCTGTTTGATGAGCGCGTGACAGCCTTTGGAAAGCGGCGAATGGATCGAACCGGGGATGGCGAACACCTCGCGGCCCTGCTCGCCCGCACAGCGCGCGGTGATGAGCGAGCCGCTCGAGATCGCGGCTTCGACCACCAGCACGCCGTGCGCCAGGCCGCTGATGAGCCGGTTGCGACGCGGGAAATTGGCGGCGAAGGGCGCGGTGCCGAGAGGACATTCGCTGAGCATCAGGCCTTCGGCGGCGATGCGTTCGTACAGCGCGGCGTTGCCCGAGGGATAGCAGCGGTCGACGCCGGTGCCGAGCACGGCGACGGTCGAGGACGGTCCGCGCAGGGCGCCGCGATGCGCGGCGGCGTCGATGCCCAGCGCCAGGCCGCTGACGATGGTGAAACCTGCCTCGCTCAGCGCCGCACTGAAGCGCTCGGCGTTGCTCAAGCCCTGACCGGTCGCGTTACGGCTGCCCACCACGGCGAGCATGGGCCGCTTGAGCAGGTCAGGGTTGCCGCGGGCGTAGAGCAGAGTGGGCGGATCGGCGATTTCCAGCAGACTCGCCGGGTAGTTCGAATCGGCCAGAGTGAGGAAATGATTGCCGGGCTGCTCTCCCCAACGCAGCGCCTCCTCCACTTCCCGGTTGCTGTCGTGCGTGAGGGTGCGGCGCGCCAGATCTTCGCCCACCACCCGGACGAGGGCCGCGTGGCCGGCGGCGAAGATGTTGGAAGGTAGGCCGAAGGCCGAAAGCAACTCGCGCTGCGCCCGCGGCCCCAGGCCGGGCACGAGCGTGAGACGGAGCCAGGCGGCGAGTTCCAGGTCGCTCGACACGGCTCCGCCGCCTTTCGCTCAGGGCGTCGTGGCCCGGTCGCCCGGGGTCACCGGCCGCTCCGCCTGCATGACCAGGGCGTAGGAGAGGTTGTCGAAGACGCGGAAGACCATGGCCAGGCCGTAGCGTTCCTCCGGCAGCACCAGCGGCTTGGGCCGCGGCTCGCCCATGTACCAAGGCCCGATGCTGCGGTCGCGCGGCAGCACCATGCCGCGCGACAGCGCCAGCACGTGGCCCGGCTCGATGCCGTGATTGGCGCCCACGTTCAGGGTGATCATCGAGAACGGTCCGGCTTCGACGTAACTGCCGTAATTGGAGCGGATGGCCCGGTCTTCCCGGCCGCTGTAATACTCGGAACGCGCATCGGTGCGGCCGTCGTGCAGGGATATGACCCGCGCCCGGATTTCCTTCTCCGGCGCGCGCGGCGCATAGTGGAAGACCTGCGGCGGGGAGACGGCCACCAGGCGATCGCCTTCGCCGATCTCCCGCTGGGAGGAAATGATCTTGATCTTGGCGGGGTCGCCGAAGCGCACCACCTGGGCGGTACCGAGATAGACGGCCTCGTAGCCCAGGGTTTCATTGGTGTCCGGATCGACCAGGGCCGGGCCGCGCCGGTAGACGCTCCAGACTTCCGGGCCGGAGGGATCGAGGCCCTCGACATAGGCGTAACTGCCGGCGCCCAGGTTGACGCGGCCCTCTTCCGTCGCGGCGATGCGCGGCGCGTTGTCCAGCCCGTCCTTCTCGATCACCAGCGGCCGCGAAAGGAAGGGCTCGATCACCTTGGCGGGAATGGTCGGCACCGGCTCCGCATCCAGCGAGGTTTCGCGGATGCGCGGCGAAAGCTTCTCCTCCCCGCTCACGCGGCCCTGCACCATCAGCTTCATCCGGTCGCGATCGAAGACGATGACATCGCCGGGATAAATCCAGTGCGGATCCTTGATCTGGTCCTTGTTCAGGCCCCAGATCTCGGGCCAGCGCCAGGGATCCTTGAGGAAGCGGCCGGAGATGTCCCACAGCGTATCCCCCTTTACCACCACATAGCGGTCCGGCGCATCGGGGTGGATTTGCAGGACGTTGCCCTTGTCGGCCAAGGCGATGGGCGCCGCCAGCGCGAGGGCGAGGAGGAGTGCTGTGCTAGACTTGAACATATTGGCCTCGGTCCGATCTAAGCCTAGTGTAACGGCTTGATTTGTCTTGAACTGCGCCCGGCAGTCTAAGGCTTTTTATGACCGAAGCATATTCAACTATTTCACGCTGCAGGAATTTATGGCGCTTCTACCCATTCTTCGCTACCCCGACGAACGGCTCCACATCGTCGCCAAGCCGGTCGAGGTAGTGGATGACGAGATCCGCAAGCTGGTCCGCGACATGGCGGAGACCATGTATGCCGCGCCGGGCATCGGACTGGCTGCCACGCAGGTGGATGTGCACAAGCGCGTGATCGTGATCGATATCTCCGAGACGCGCGACGATCTGCTGGTGCTCATCAATCCCGAGATCGTCGAGCGCGAAGGCGAACAGGAATACGAGGAAGGCTGCCTGTCGGTGCCGGGCATCTACGACTACGTCAAGCGCGCGGCGCGGATCAGGGTGCGGGCGCTGGACGAGCACGGCCGGCCCTTCGAACGCGAAGCCGAAGGCCTGCTCGCGGTCTGCATCCAGCACGAAATGGATCATCTGGAAGGCAAGGTGTTCGTCGAATACCTGTCGCGCCTCAAACAGACCCGCATCCGGGCCAAACTGCAGAAGCAGAAACAGCAATTGCGCAAGGTTGCCTAGCAACCATGCGGATCGCTTTCGCGGGTACGCCGGAGTTCGCCGTACCGGCGCTGGAGGCCCTGCTGGCCGCCGGTCATCGCGTCGTCGGCGTGTGGACCCAGCCGGACCGGCCTGCCGGCCGCGGCATGCGCCTCACCCCCAGTCCCGTCAAGCAGGCGGCCCAAAGGCATGCGCTGCCCGTCCATCAACCCCTTTCCCTGCGTGAGGAGCCGGCACAGCGCGAACTGCGGGAATGTGGCGCCGACGCCATGGTGGTGGTCGCCTACGGCCTGCTGCTGCCCGAGGCCGTGCTCGGGCTGTTCCGCTACGGCGCCCTGAACATCCACGCTTCGCTATTGCCCCGCTGGCGCGGCGCCGCGCCCATCCAGCGCGCCCTGCTCGCCGGCGACCGCGAAACCGGGGTCTGCATCATGCAAATGGACGCAGGCCTCGACACCGGTCCCACGCTGCTGTGCGAAGCGATTCCCATCGGCGACGACGACACTGCCGGTACGCTGCACGACAAGCTCGCCGCGCTCGGCGCGCGGCTGATCGTGCGCGCGCTCGAGGGGCTGGAACGCGGTGAACTGCGGCCCACGCCGCAGCCGGACAGCGGCGTGACCTACGCGCACAAGATTGCCAAGGCCGAAGCGCGCATCGACTGGCGCCGGCCGGCGCCGGAGGTGTGGCGTCGGATCCGCGCCTTCAATCCCTTCCCCGGCGCGGGCACGCGCTGGGGCGACACCGAGCTGAAACTGTGGCAGGCACGCATCGCAGACGGCGAGGGCGAGCCGGGCACCGTCTTGCGTTGCGAGGACGATGCCTTCGTCGTCGCCTGCGGCTCGGGCGCCGTCGCGGTCACGGTCGCGCAACGCGCCGGCGGCAAGCGTCTGCCCGCAGCCGAGTTCCTGCGCGGCACCGGTCTCGCGCCCGGAGACCGGTTCGACTCGGATTGAATTTTTCGCGCTCGAGCCCATCATAGGAACGACGCTTTAGGAGGTAGAAAAGGAGAGATGTTCGAGAACTGGTTCAAGACGGGAATCCTGCTCGCCGCCATCATGGCGCTGTTCGGCGTGGTCGGCGGGCTGATCGGCGGTCAGCAGGGCATGCTCATCGCGCTGCTCATCGGCGGGGCGATGAACATCTTCGCCTACTGGTTCTCCGATCAGATGGTGCTGAAGCTCTATCGCGCACGCGAAGTGGACGAGACTTCGGCGCCGCAGTTCTACAACATGGTCAAGGAACTGGCGCAGCGCGCTGGCCTACCCATGCCGCGCGTCTACATCATCGACGAGGCGCAGCCGAACGCCTTTGCCACCGGACGCAATCCGCAGAACGCCGCGGTGGCGGCTACGACCGGCATCCTGCAGCTCCTCAGCGCGCGCGAGCTGCGCGGCGTGATGGCGCACGAGCTCGCGCACGTGAAGAACCGCGACACCCTGATCTCCACCATCTCGGCCACCATCGCCGGGGCGATTTCCACGCTTGCGAACTTCGGCATGTGGTTCGGGATGGCCAACAGCAACAACCGCGAAGGCGGCGGCAACCCGGTGCTGGCCATCCTGGTGATGATCGTCGCGCCGATCGCGGCGATGCTCATCCAGTTCGCCATTTCGCGCACGCGCGAGTTCGGCGCCGACCGCGGCGGCGCGGAGATCTGCGGCGACCCGCACGCGCTGGCCGACGCATTGGAAAAGATCGAACGCTACGCGAAAGGCTTGCCGATGCCGACCGCGGAGCAGCATCCGGCCACCGCACAGATGATGATCATCAATCCGCTCTCGGGCGGCGGCCTGGCCGGCTGGTTCAGCACCCATCCTTCCACGGCGGAACGCATCGCCCGCCTGCGCGCGATGGCGCGCTGAAGCCTGATCCCGCGGTCGACGAGCGCCGGCGCAGTCCGGCGCTTTGTTTTGCGCGGGCCTATAATCGCCGCGCGTGATTCCTTCCCCGCCACTTGCCGATCTGTTCGCTGACGCCGCGCGCGCCGTCGCCGCCGTGCTGGACGGCGCGAGCCTGTCCGAAGCCCTGCCCGCGGACCGTCATCCCGCCGGGCAGGACCTGGTCTACGGCACCCTGCGCGAATACGGTCGCGGCGATGCCTGGCTTGCGCAACTGCTGCGGCGGCCGTTGAACGATGTCGCGGTACGCGCGCTGCTGCTCTGTGCCCTGCACGCTTTGCGCAGTGAGCGCCGCGCTGCGCATACCGTGGTCGACCAGGCGGTGCGCGCCTGCGCGCAGTTGGGCCATGCCGCGGCGAAAGGACTGGTGAACGCCGTCCTGCGCAACGCGCTGCGGCGGCGGGCAGCCCTGGAGCAGGCGCTCGAACGCGACGAAGCGGCGCGCTACGCCCATCCCCGCTGGTGGATCGAGCGTCTGCGGCGCGACTATCCCGACGTCTGGGCGCAGATCTTGGAGGCCGGCAACGGCCATCCGCCGATGACGCTGCGGGTCAACCGGCGGCGCCTGTCGCGCGAAGCCTATCTGCAGCGCCTGCGCGAGGCGGGGATCGAAGCCTGCGCCGTCGGCGACTACGGCATAAGGCTTGCCCGCCCACGGCCGGTGCATGCTTTGCCGGGCTTCGACGAGGGCGATGTGTCGGTGCAGGACGCCGCCGCCCAATATGCGGCGCCGCTGCTGGACCTCGAGCCGGGCCAGCGCGTGCTCGACGCCTGCGCGGCGCCGGGCGGCAAGACCGCGCAACTGCTCGAGACCGCGGATCTGGATCTGCTCGCGCTCGACCGGGATCCCGCGCGTGCCGGACGCATCGAACAGAATCTGCGCCGCCTGCACCTGCATGCCGAGGTGCGCGTGGCCGACGCCGGGGAGCCGGAGGCCTGGTGGGACGGCCGCCCCTATGATCGCGTGCTGCTGGACGTGCCCTGCACGGGCTCCGGCGTGGTGCGGCGCCACCCGGACATCAAGTGGTTGCGGCGCGAGTCGGACATCGCGGGTTTCGCCGCGCAGCAGCGGCGTCTGCTGAATGCGCTTTGGCGCGTCCTGCGGCGCGGTGGTAAATTGCTCTACATCACGTGCTCGGTCTTTGCGGAAGAGAACCGATTGCAGATCGCCGATTTTCTTGCGCGCCATACGGATGCGCGGCCGCTACCCACTGCGCTGCCGCGTGAAGGGCAGCTGCTCCCGAACGACGAGCACGACGGGTTCTATTACGCCTTGCTCGAAAAACACTGAGAACCGCGAACCCGTGGCGCCTTTATGGATGAGCTGAATCGCCCGACCGCGGGCCGTCTGGACGCCAGGCGCTGCTGGGCGCTGATCGTCGCGCTGATCGCGGCCTGCTACGCCGCGCTGGCGCTCGCCAACGAGATCCGCATCCACGGCGCCCGGCTCGAGCGCGGCGACGACGGCGGCTACACCCTGTCGGCCGATTTCGAGCTCAGCCTGAGCGACCGGCTGCAGGACGTGCTGAGCGAAGGCGTGCCGCTCTATTTCATCATCGAGTTCGAATGCTACCGGCCGCGCTGGTACTGGTTCGATGCCTCGGTGGCGAAGAAGAAGCATCAGGTGCGGTTGTCCTTCCACGCCCTGACGCGCACCTACCGGCTGTCCACCGGCGCCCTGCACCAGTCCTTCAACAGCGCCAAGGAGGCCGTCGAGGCCCTCGGCACGGTACGCGGCTGGCACGTGCTCGAAGCGGGCGATCTGGAGCCGAACACCAGTTACGAAGTCGCGTTGCGCATGATGCTCGACGTGGACCAGCTGCCCAAGCCGTTCCAGGTGAGCGCGCTCACCAATCGCGACTGGACGCTCAGCTCGAACTGGGAGCGCTGGGGCTTCGCCACCGACGCCGAAGGGAAGATCGCGCAATGAGGTACCTGCTCATCGCCAGCAGCGCGCTCGGCGGCATCCTGCTCTTCATGCTGGCCGCCGCGAGCGCGGACACCTCGATGTTCGCGGGCCACTACCCCTTGCTGCTCGTCCTCAACGGGCTGATCGCGATCGCGCTGCTCGGCCTGGTCGGCTACCAGCTGCTGATGCTGCGCCGCGCGCTCAAGGCGCGCGTGTTCGGTTCGCGCCTCACGCTGCGCTTCCTGCTGATGTTCGTGCTCATGGCGGCGCTGCCGGGGGCGCTGGTCTACACGGTGTCGGTGCAGTTTCTGGCGCGCAGCATCGAATCCTGGTTCGACGTGCGCGTGGACGCGGCGCTGGAGTCCGGCCTCAACCTCGGCCGCAACGTGCTCGACAGCATGCTGAACGATCTGCGCAACAGCGCACGCACCATTTCGCTGGAGCTGGCCGACGTGCCGGTCCAGCAGCAGGCCGGCGGGCTCAACCGCCTGCCCGGGCAGATCGCCTTGGACGAGGCCCTGCCCGCCCCCACACGCGGCTTGGGCCGGCGGGGGCCCGCCCGGCCGCCGCCCAACTCCGGCCCCAGAGGCCGCCCCCCGCGGGG
>QGUL01000042.1 GCA_003242425.1 Pseudomonadota bacterium
GCGAGGCAGTCCTTGCAGCGTCTCTTTCCCTTCCCCCCCGTTCGGCCGTCGACCTTGACGCGCTTGGAGATCGAGGAGGGATCGATGTCGATGTGGATGATCTTGCGCGGCACCTGGCCGAAATGGGCGGGGTTGCCGATCACGCGGTCGTCGAAGCGCGCGCCCACGGCGATCAGCACGTCGCAGTGCTGCATCGTCATGTTGGCTTCGTAGGTGCCGTGCATGCCCAGCATGCCGACGAACTGGCGGTCGGTGGCCGGGAAGGCGCCCAGGCCCATCAGCGTATTGGTGCAGGGATAGCCGAGCAGCTTGACCAGCTTGGTGAGCTCGGCCGCCGCGTCGGAGAGGATCACACCGCCGCCGGCGTACACATAGGGACGCTTGGCCTCGAGGATGAGCTGCGCGGCTTTCTTGATCTGCCCCGGATGCCCCTTCACCACCGGGTTGTAGGAGCGCATCTCCACCTTCTCCGGATAGTGGAAGGGATGCACCATGGTGGTGATGTCCTTGGGGATGTCGACCAGCACCGGGCCGGGACGTCCGGTGCGCGCCAGGTGGAAAGCCTTCTTGATCGTCGGCGCGATATCCTCGACGCGCTTCACCAGGAAGTTGTGCTTCACGCAAGGCCGGGTGATGCCGATGGCGTCCACTTCCTGGAAGGCATCGAGCCCGATGGCGTGGGTCGGCACCTGGCCGCTGATGATGACCATCGGAATGGAGTCGAGATAGGCCGTGGCGATCCCGGTCACGGCATTGGTGAGGCCGGGCCCGGAAGTGACGAGGGCGACGCCCACTTTCTTGCTCGCGCGGGAATAGCCGTCGGCGGCGTGCGTGGCGCCTTGCTCGTGGCGCACCAGCACGTGCTTGATCTTGTCCTGCTTGAACAGAGCGTCGTAAATGTAGAGAACCGCGCCGCCGGGATAGCCGAATACGTATTCGACCCCTTCAGCTTCGAGACACTTGATGACGATATCCGCCCCGGTCAGGGCGGGCGCGCGTGGTTCTTTCCCGGTGGACATGCGAAGCGACCTAAGTGCGTTGAATATTTGGCGAAAACCGGGAACAGTAACGTTTGGCGGCGGATTGGTCAAGCAAAGTTGCCTGTCCGGCGGGCCGCTTTGCTAACATCCGCGGCCGTCCCCGACAACACCCGCGTGTCTTGAAACCCGAATCCCCTACCGAACGTCCGGCCGCCGTCCATCCGTCCGTCGCCCGGCGGCTGGCAGCCATGGTGTATGAGGCCCTCATCGTGGCGGCGATCCTGCTCGCGGCCGGCCTGCTCTATTCCCTGGCGGCCGCCGGGTCGTCGAAGGCGGTCTGCGGCTCGCTTTCCAGGCTTATCTGGTCGCCGTGCTCGGCCTCTACTTCGTCTGGTGCTGGCGGCGGGGCCGGACGCTGGCCATGCGCGCCTGGCATCTGCGGGTGGTGCGCGAAGACGGGCGCCCGCTTTCCACCGGCCAGGCGGCGCTGCGCTTCGTCCTGGCCGCGCTGACGCTCGGCACGGGATCGCTCGGCCTCATCGCGGTTTGGAAGGCGCCGTACAGCTGGGGCGCCTGGGCGGCGGTGGCCGCCGGCCTTCTCACCGTCGCCTGGGCCTGGTTCGACCGCGACGGCCAGTTCCTGCACGACCGCCTGGCGAGGACCCGCCTGGTACTCGTCAAGGAAGCGAGAAAACCCCGCGCCGCGGCTTAGCGGCGCTCCACCCACCACATCATGCCGATCGCCACGAGCAGGAAGATCGCGCTGGGCAGGATCGCGCTGGCGAAAGGCGGCCAGCTCTGCAGCACGCCCAGATGCGAGAAAAGCGTGTTGAGGAAGTGGAACAGCACGCCCAGCATGACGCCCGCGAACAGCTTCGCTCCCACGCCGCCGGCGCGCACGAGGATGTAGGCGAACGGCAGGGCGAGCCCCATCATCACCAGCGCCGCGAAGGGGTAGACGAGCTTTTTCCACAGCGCGATTTCGTAGCGCTCGGTGCGCTGGCGGTTCTTCGCCAGATGCTCGGTGTACTGGTAGAGCGCCCAGGCCGACATCTTCTCCGGCCGCACCAGCAGCACTGCGAGCATGTCCGGCGTGAGCACGCTGCGCCAGTCGATGTTCGGCAGGCGCTCGACCCGCGCGCCCTCGGGCGTGAATTCGGTCCGCTGCACTTCCGTCAACCGCCAGGTGTTGCCCTCGACGTGCGTGCCCGCCTGCGCCTCGCTGATAGTCTGCAGATGCATCTGCTCGTCGAATTCGTAGATGCGCACGCCTTTGAGGCTCGAGTCCGGCAACACCTCCTGGATGTTGACGAAGTTCGAATCCGCCCGGACCCACAAGCCGGTGCGCAGTTCCTGAGCCACGGCCCGGCCGAGGCGGTCGAGGCGCAACTGCTGCGCGGTACGCTCGGCCACCGGCGCGACGAACTCGCCGATCACGACGGTGAGGACCACGAAGGCCATGCCGATCCGCACCAGCGTCGCGCCCGCGCGCCAGGGCGAGAAGCCGGATACGCGCAACACCGTGTATTCCGAATGGTGGGCGAGGCTGGACAGCGCCGCAAGCGTGCCGATCAGCACGACGATGGGGAACAGCTCGTAAATGTGCCCCGGCACCGACAGCAGCACGAACAGGAAGGCCTGCGGCAGCCCGTAGGTGCCCTTGCCAAGGTGGTCGAGCTCGTTGATGAAATCGAAGAAGGCGAACAGCCCGAGGAACGCGACCAGCACGAACGCGGTCGCCTTGTAGATTTCACGGGCGAGGTAGCGCGTGACCGTGCTCATCTGCGTCGCCTCAGGAAGGAGAAGCCCAAGGTGATGCGCCAGGCGAACAGCAGCGCGACGACACCGAAGGCCAGCGCGTGCAGGATCCACCAGCCGACGCCGAAACTGAGTTTCTCCTGCGACACCCACGCCTGGACCACGTTGATGAGGTTGTTGTAGAGCATGTAGGCGAACACCGCGAACAGCAGGTTCACCGAACGGCTGGCGCGCGGATTGACGAAGCCGAGCGGAATGGCGAGCAGGGCGAGATTGATCGCGACGAAGGGCATGCCGATCCGCCACAGCAGCTCGGCCTGGCCGCGCGGCGTCGGGTTGGCGATCAGTTCGGCGGTCGACATCGTCTTCGGCGACTGCCGGCCGGCGGCCTGGTCCGCGGACTGGATGCGCGCCGCATAGCGCTCGAATTCCGTGATCCGGTATTCCGGCGTGCCGGGCACACCCTCGTAGCGACGGCCGTTCAGCAACACGGCGAAGCGGTCGCCGTTATCGGCCACCTCGATATAGCCCTCCTTGCTCACCACCACGCCGGTCTTGCCGTGGGCCTTGCTGGCGACGAACACGTTCTGCACCCGCCCGTCCTCGGCGTTGGCGCTCTCGACGAAAAACACCCGCTCGGCGTTGGCCGATTCGCGGAACACGCCCGGCGCGATGCGCGAAACCTCGTCGCGGCTCTCGATGCGGCGGCGGTACTCGTCGGCGCGATCGTTGGCCCACGGCGACAGCAGGAGCGACATGAGCGCGATGACCAGCACCAGCGGCGCCGCGAACATCATCACCGGCCGGATCCAGGCGAGCAGCGATACGCCGGAAGCGAGCCAGACCACCATTTCCGAGTCCCGGTAGGCACGCGACACCGTCATCAGGACCGCGACGAACAGGGTCAGCGCGAGCAGGACCGGAAGATAGTTGATGGCGGTGAAGCCGATGAGCGCGAAGACCGCGTCGGTGGGAATGCTGCCGCCGGCCGCACGCCCCAGCATGCGCACGAGCTGGCTCGTCACGATGATGGCGAACAGCGCCGCGAACACCGCCGCGGCGTAGTTGCCGAATTCACGCAATAGCGAGCGTTGGAAGATCACCGCACAAGCCCTGGCACGCCCGCCTGAGAATCCCCCGCTCAAGGCGCCCTGCACGGGCGTTTTGACGGGGTCGAAACAATGCGGGGATAATCGTTCGCCATTCGATCCGTGTTTCTACGGAAACCGCAGCACGAACGGAGATGGCCTTGGAATTTAGCACGAAAGTCGCAGAGCCGGACAAGCTCGCCACGGACGCGCTGGTCGTCGGCATTTACGAATCGGGCAAGCTGTCCGAGAGTGCCGCAGCCGTGGATCGGGCCGCCAAAGGACTGATCACCGAGCTCATCAAACGCAAGGACGTGAGCGGCAAACTCGGCGCCACACGGGTACTGGTCAAGCCCGCAGGACTGGCGTGCGAGCGGCTGGTCCTGGTCGGTTTCGGCAAGGAGCAGGAACTGGGCGCCAAGGGCTATCGCGAGGCCGTGCACGCCGCGGTGTCGGCACTGAAAGACACAGGCGCGAAAAGAGCGCACTTCTATCTCGCCGAGCTGCCGGTGCGCGGCTGCGACGTGCGCTGGTCCGCACGCCAGGCGGTGATCGTCGCCTCCGACGCGCTCTACCGCTTCGAGGAATTCAAGAGCCAGAAGTCGCCGCCCGCCGCGCTCCAGCACATCGTGCTCGCGCTGGCCGATCGGTCGTTCGCCGATGCGGTTGCCGAAGCGGTGGCGGAAGGACGCGCCATCGCCGCCGGCATGGCGTTCGCGAAGAACCTCGGCAACCGGCCGAGCAACCTCTGCACGCCCAGCCATCTGGCCGAACAGGCCCGGCAGCTGGCCAAGGAATACAAGCTCGGCGTCGAAGTGCTCGAGCGCAAGGATATGGAAAAGCTCGGCATGGGCGCCCTGCTCGCCGTGGCCAAGGGTTCGCACGAACCGCCGAAGTTCCTGGTGCTGCAGTACAACGGCGGCGGCAAGAAGAACAAACCGGTGGTGCTGGTCGGCAAGGGCGTGACCTTCGACACCGGCGGCATCTCGCTCAAGCCCGCGGCCGAGATGGACGAGATGAAATTCGACATGTGCGGCGCCGCGAGCGTGCTCGGCACCTTCCGCGCCATCGCGGAGCTCAAACCCAAGCTCAATCTCGTCGGCCTCATCCCGGCCACCGAGAACATGCCGGGCGGCGGCGCCACCAAGCCGGGCGACATCGTCAAGAGCCTGTCCGGCCGGACTATCGAAATCCTCAACACCGACGCCGAAGGCCGGCTGATCCTCTGCGACGCGCTGACCTACGCCGAGCGCTTCAATCCGGCGGCGGTGATCGACATCGCCACCCTCACCGGCGCCTGCGTGATCGCGCTGGGCCATGTGGCCACGGGCGTATACGCCAACGACGAGACCCTGGCCGAGCAGTTGCTGGAGGCGGGCCGCGAGGCCTGGGACCGCGGCTGGCGCATGCCGCTGTGGGAGGACTACCAAGAGCAGCTCAAGAGCCCCTTCGCCGATGTCGCCAACATCGGCGGTCGCCCGGCGGGCAGCGTGACCGCCGCCTGCTTCCTGGCGCGCTTCGCGGAGAAGTATTCGTGGGCGCACCTCGACATCGCCGGCACCGCTTGGAAGTCGGGCAAGGACAAGGGCGCGACCGGACGGCCGGTGCCGCTGCTCACCACGTATCTGCTGCACCGCGCACGTCAGTCGTGACCCGCATCGACTTCTATCACGAAGCGGAAGACCGGCTGGCGATCGCCTGCCGGCTGGTCGCCAAGGCCTTCCAGCAGCAACTGCGCGTCGTGATCTACGCGCCGCGTGCCGAAGTCGCCGACGCGGTCGACCGCATGCTGTGGATCTCCCCCTCGATCGGTTTTCTCCCGCACGTGCGCGCCGACCACCGGTTGGCGCCGGAAACGCCCATCCTCATCGCCGGCGAGGACAGCGACCCGCTCACGCACGACGACGTGCTCATCAACCTGGACGACAAGTGGCCGCCGGCCTTCTCGCGCTTCCAGCGCCTGATCGAGATCGTCAGCCGCGACGAGACGGACAAGCAGCAGGCGCGCGCCCGCTTCCGCTTCTACAAGGACCGCGGCTATCCCATCCACACCCACAATCTGGCCGCCCGTGCCTGAAGGAGCGCGCATGAACGACGATCCGGACGACGTACTGCGCAAAGCCGAGGCCCTGCTCGCCAAGCACCGCGGGCCGCAGGACGAGAAGCAGCCGGCACCGCCCGTGGATTTCCCCACCCTCACCGAGATCGTCGAGGAAGGCGAGCCTCAGGCGGCCGCGGCGCCGCCCATGAGCGACGCCGAGCTGGCCGAATTCGAGCGTGAACTGCGCACCGAGATCCTCCAACTCGTGCGGGCGGAACTGGAAAGGCTGGTGGAAGCGCGCCTGCATCCCCGCATCGAAGCCACCGTCGCCAAGGTCATGACGCAGGCCCGCGTGGAGCTGGAAGTGGAAATGCGCCGCGCGGTGCGCGAAGCGGTGACGCAAGTGATCGACGAGGAAATCCGGCGGCTGCAGTCGGATTGAGGCAGCCGGCCCCTCCCGCGCGCACGCTATAATTCGTCTTTCCCCGCGCGGCGCCTGCCGCGCTTTTTGATGCGCGCCCGCGCTGCAACCTGAGCCTGCCTGATTCATGGAACTCGCCAAGAGCTTCGAGCCCCACGCCATCGAACAACGCTGGTACGCGTTCTGGGAGAAGAGCGGCTACTTCGCCGCCGGCTACGACCCGTCCAAGCCTTCCTACGCCATCCTGCTGCCGCCGCCCAATGTGACCGGCACGCTGCACATGGGCCACGCTTTCCAGCACACCCTGATGGACGCCCTGACGCGCTTTCACCGCATGCTGGGCTGGAACACGCTGTGGCAGCCGGGCACCGATCACGCCGGCATCGCCACACAGATCGTGGTCGAACGACAGCTCGAAGCGGAAAAGCTCACCCGGCACGACCTCGGCCGCGAGAAATTCGTCGAACGCGTCTGGCAATGGAAGGAGCAGTCGGGCTCGACCATCACCCGCCAGATGCGACGGCTGGGCGCCTCCTGCGACTGGTCGCGCGAACGCTTCACCATGGACGAAGGCCTGTCCAAAATCGTCACCGAAGTGTTCGTGCGCCTCTACCGCGAAGGCCTGATCTATCGCGGCAAGCGCTTGGTCAACTGGGACCCGAAACTCGGCACCGCCGTCTCCGACCTGGAAGTCGTCTCGGAAGAGGAACAGGGCAGCCTCTGGCACATCAAGTATCCGCGCGTGGACGGCAAGGGCTTCGTGGTGGTCGCGACCACGCGTCCCGAGACGCTGCTGGGCGACGTGGCCGTGGCGGTGCACCCCGAGGACGAACGCTACAAGGATCTGGTCGGCAAGGAAGTTGAGCTGCCGCTCACCGGACGGCGCATTCCCGTCATCGCCGACGAATACGTCGACCGCGAATTCGGCACGGGCTGCGTGAAGATCACGCCCGCGCACGACTTCAACGACTGGCAGGTCGGCCAGCGGCACAAGCTCGAGCCGATCAACATCTTCACGCCGCAAGCGACGATCAACTACAACGCACCGGAAGCCTATCGCGGTCTGGACCGTTACGAGGCACGCAAGCGTATCGTCGCCGACCTCGAACGCCTGGGCCTGCTCGAGTCGGTCAACCCGCACAAGCTCATGGTGCCGCGCTGCGACCGCACCGGCGAGGTGATCGAGCCCCTGCTCACCGACCAGTGGTTCATGAAAATGGACATGCTGGCGCGCCTGGGGCTCCAATGCGCGCACGCCGAGGAAGGCGATCCCGAAGTGCGCTTCATTCCGGAGAACTGGCTCACCACCTACACCCAGTGGCTCACCAACATTCAGGACTGGTGCATCTCGCGCCAGCTCTGGTGGGGCCATCGCATCCCGGCCTGGTACGACGAGGAAGGCAACGTCTATGTCGCGCACGACGAGGTCGAGGCGCGCGCCATGGCCGGCGGCAAGCCGCTGCGCCAGGACGAGGACGTGCTCGACACATGGTTCTCCTCCGCGCTGTGGCCCTTCTCCACCCTCGACTGGACGCCGGAGTATCCGCAGAAGAGCAATCCCGCGCTCGACCTCTATCTGCCGACCTCGGTCCTCGTCACCGGCTTCGACATCATCTTCTTCTGGGTCGCGCGCATGGTGATGCTCACCAAACACATCACCGGCAAGGTGCCGTTCCGCGAGGTCTATGTGACCGGCCTGGTGCGCGACGCCGAGGGCCAGAAAATGTCGAAGTCGAAGGGCAATATCCTCGACCCGCTCGACATCATCGACGGCATCGACCTCGAATCGCTGGTCAAGAAGCGCACCTTCGGGCTGATGAACCCGAAGCAGGCCGAGCAGATCGAGAAGACCACGCGCCGCCAGTTCCCCAACGGCATCCCGTCCTACGGCACCGACGCGCTGCGCTTTACCTTCGCCAGCCTCGCCACCCACGGCCGCGACATCAAGTTCGATCTCTCGCGTTGCGAGGGCTACCGCAACTTCTGCAACAAGCTGTGGAACGCCACGCGCTTCGTGCTGATGAACACCGAAGGCAAGGACTGCGGCCAGGACGAATCGCTGCCGCTGGAGCCCTCCTTCGTCGATCGTTGGATCGTGAGCCGCCTGCAACGCGCCGAATCGCAGGTACACGACGCCTTCCGGGAATACCGCTTCGACATGGTGGCGCGTGCGATCTACGAATTCGTGTGGGACGAGTACTGCGACTGGTACGTCGAGCTCGCCAAGGTGCAGCTCCAGAACGGCAACGAGGCCCAGCAGCGCGCCACGCGGCGCACGCTGGTGCGCGTGCTGGAGGCGGTGCTGCGGCTCGCACATCCCATCATCCCCTTCATCACCGAAGAGCTGTGGCAGAAGGTCGCGCCGCTCACCACCGCCGACGGCAAGCTGCCGGCGCCGAGCATCATGGTCGCGCCCTATCCGCGCCCGCGCAGCGAGCGCCTCGATGAGGATGCCGAACGCGAGGTCGCCGAGCTGAAGGCGCTCACCGACGCCTGCCGCAACCTGCGCGGCGAGATGAGCGTGTCGCCCGCGCAGCGCGTACCCTTGCTCGCCGAAGGCGACGCGACCAAGCTCGAGCGCTACTTCCCCTACATGAAGCTGCTCGCGCGCCTGTCCGACGCGCAGGTGGTCGACGCATTGCCCGCCGCGGATGCGCCGGTATCGGTGGTCGGCTCGACCCGTCTGATGCTGAAAATCGAAGTCGACGTCGCCGCCGAACGCGAGCGCCTTACCAAAGAGATTGCGCGTCTGGAAGCGGAAATCGCCAAGGCGCAAGCCAAGCTTGCCAATCCGAACTTCGTCGAACGCGCGCCGGCGCATGTCGTCGCGCAGGAGAAAGAGCGGCTGGCGAACTTCAGCGCCACGCTGGAGAAGCTCCGTCCGCAACTGGAAAAACTGAAAGCCTGAGTCCGGCGGTCGGTGCATCAGCATGCACCGACCGCAGCGCGGCACGCCGCGCACACAACGGAGGCAGCCATGGTCCACGCGCTGCGCGCGCTGAGATCGCCCAACTACCGGCTGTTCTTCGCCGGGCAGTTCGTCTCGCTGCTCGGCACCTGGCTGCAAACCGTCGCCGTCGTCTGGCTGGTCTATCGCCTCTCCGGCTCGCCCCTGCTGCTCGGCCTCACCACGGGGCTGCAACAGCTCCCGCTGCTGCTCCTGTCGCCCGTGGCGGGCGTGTGGTCCGACCGCCCCCACCGCCGCCAAACACTTGTAGTCACCCAAACGCTGGGCGCG
>QGUL01000390.1 GCA_003242425.1 Pseudomonadota bacterium
CCTGCCTCTGGCAGCAGCGGACAAGCTGCTCATCGCCCCGCCGCGCGAAGGCGCGATCGAAGTCGTGAAGGCGCTCGGCGACGACGCGCCCCGACGCATCGTGTACGTCTCCTGCGACCCGGCGACACTGGCGCGCGACGCCGCCGTTCTGGTCCACACCAAGGGCTATGCGCTGAAGGCGGCGGGCGTGGTGAACATGTTCCCGCACACGGCGCACGTCGAGTCGATCGCGCTCTTCGAGCGCTGACTTCCGCGCGCAAAAGAAAAAGGGCCGCAACTTGCGGCCCTTTCCGTATCGGCGGATGCGGACTTAGTCGCGCTCGCCCGCCAGCGCCATCAGCAGATGGAGCAGGTTGGCGAAGATGTTGAACAGGCTGAGATAGACGCCCGTGGTCGCCATGATGTAGTTGGTCTCGCCGCCGCGGATGATGCGCTGCAGGTCGTAGAGCAGGAACAGCGAGAACACCACGATCACCAGCGTGGAGATCGTCAGCGCCAGCGCCGGGATCTGCAGGAACATGTTGGCGAACATGGCGATGAGCAGCGCGATCATGCCGACGAACAGGAACTTGCCCATCCCGCTGAAGTCGCGCTTGGTGGTCGCGGCGATCGTTCCCATGGCGAAAAAGATCACGCCGGTGCCGACCGCGGCATAGCCGACCAGTTGCATGCCGTTGCTGAGCGAGAGCGCCACGTTCAACAGCGGGCCGAGCCACCAGCCGAGCACGCCGGTCATCAACAGCAGCAGGGCGACGCCGACCCAGCTGTTGCGGTTGGCGGCGATGGCGTATTGGAGGCCGATCACGACCGCCAGGGCGACGATCGAGCTGATGAACGGGCTCGCCATGACGATACCCGCGGTCTGCATGCCGATCATCGCCCCGATGAAGGTGGGCACCATGGTCAGTGCGAGCAGCATGTAGGTGTTGCGCAGGACGCGATTCTGGGCGGCGACCTGGCCGGCGCTGCGGCCGAAGGTGTTCGTCTGAACCGGTTGCGGGTTGAGTTGCATGTGCTTGTTTCACCTGTGATGTCGTTAACGTGAACGTAGCTTAGAGCGGGCCCCGTGGGCAAGGTTCAAGAAGCCTCAGGTCGGCGGCTGCATATTTTTTCGGAAGGCGCGCATAGTGGGGGCTCGGCTGTTAATCATAAGACATTGATAAAAAACAATTTTTATCCCTGAGCCGGTGTTGCCGCAAACAGGGAGCGAATTCCTACCCCACGGGACCTTCTTACCGGCACGGCATGAGCACGCGCCGGAACAGGCTACGTCCGGAGATGGCTTGCGAGCCGCGGATTCTTTTGGAGTTTGGCGGAAGCGGTGGGATTCGAACCCACGAACGGTTGTCCGTTGCCGGTTTTCAAGACCGGTGCCTTAAACCACTCGGCCACGCTTCCGGTGAGGCAGCAGACGCTTCAGCCCTTCTCGGCACCGTCCTCCTTGCGGCGCTTCGACTTGATGGCTTTGCGCAGGTTGCGATAGAGGTCGGGATGTTCGGCCTTCAGGTATTCGATGATCTCGAAATCCTCTTTTTTCACCTTGCTCAGGTCGATCTTCTCCACGTGGACCAGGCGCAACAGCTCGCGCACGGGCTTGGGCATGGAGCGCCCGCTCTCGTAGCGCGACCCCCCGCTTTGCGTCACCCCGATCTTGGTCCAGAACTCCTGCTGGTTCATGCCGAGTTTCTGGCGGAGTTCGCGCGGGTTTATGGTGAAATTGAAGAGCTTCATCCTTCTTTTCTCCAGGCGCATTCTGTCGAGCGCGTGACACAATCCTAGCACAGCGCCCAAGGCTGAAACGGGGCCTATTTCGCACTCTTTCGCGGCACTGCGGGGGGCCGAAGGCTCTTCGTCAAACGCCGGGATTCGTCTAAAATCGGACCTTTTTCCGGACTCCGTATGGCACTGATCGTCCAGAAATTCGGCGGCACCTCGGTAGGCAGCGTCGAGCGCATCAAGGCCGTCGCACAACGCGTCGCCCGTTGGAAGAAGATGGGCCATGACATCGTCGTGGTGCCCTCCGCCATGGCGGGCGAAACCAATCGCCTGATCGCCCTGGCCAAGGAGATCCAGGCCAACCCCGACCCCCGCGAGTTGGACGTGGTGGCGTCCACCGGCGAACAGGTCACCATCGGCCTGCTGTCGATGGCCCTGATGGAACTGGGCCTCAAGGCCAAGAGCTACACCGGCGCGCAGGTCAGGGTCCTGACCGACAGCGCCTTTACCAAGGCGCGCATCCTGTCGATCGACGAGGAGCGGCTGCGTGCCGACCTGGCGCAGGGCATCATTCCCGTGGTGGCCGGTTTCCAGGGGGTGGACGCGCAGGGCAACATCACCACGCTGGGCCGCGGCGGTTCCGACACCTCGGCGGTGGCGCTGGCCGCGGCACTGAAGGCGGACGAGTGCCAGATCTACACGGACGTCGACGGTGTCTACACCACCGACC
>QGUL01000391.1 GCA_003242425.1 Pseudomonadota bacterium
GGCTTCACCGGCCTCGCCGGTGCGCGCGTCGCAATGAAGGCGTTCGGATGCACCTGCGGCTGCTTCCAGACGGCATTCACCGACACGACGGCAAGCGTGACCAGGAAGGCCGTCGAGCCTCCGAAGGAAACCGGATTACGCGCGATGGCTGAGCCCAGCCACGACAGGCCCGTAAGAAAGAGGCCCTTACGAGCCTTCCGCTTAGGCTGTCTTGCGTAACGGGATTTCATTCCACTCGACACTCGACTTCGCTCCGTTTTCCCTTTCAAGCACACTTACCACCGTCTCGCCCACGGGAAGCGAAACGTGGACCTTCGTTCCCACACCCGGAGCACTGTCGATGCTCAGGCTTCCTCCGCAGGCCTCCACAAGTCCCTTCACCAGGGCAAGGCCAAGACCGGTTCCCTTGCTCGCATGCTCGTTTCTGATCTGCGTGAACGGCTTGCCAAGACGCGAAAGATCTTGCGGCTCAATTCCGATGCCACTGTCGGCGACTGTGAGGAACAGCCTCTTGCCCTGTTTCCGCGCCGTCAGGCGAACGTAACCCTCCTCGGTGAACTTTACCGCATTCGAGAGCAGATTGATCAGGATCTGCTGCAGCGCGCGTCGGTCGCAGCGCACCGTGCCGATCGCCTGGTCGACATCGAGTTCCAGCCGCACCGGCTTGGAACTGGCCTCGCGCGCCACGATGGCCATCGACAGCCGGGCCGCCTCGCCGAGGTCGAACTCCTCCACGTCGCCCACATAGGTGCCCGCCTTGATCTTGGACACGTCCAGGATCGTGTTCACCACATTGAGCAGGTGGCAGCTCGCCTCGTTGATGAGCGTCACATACTCGCGCTGCTTGCCGTTGGCGAACGGCCCGAACAGCTCGTTGGTCAGCACGTCGGAGAAACCTGCAATCGCATTGAGCGGCGTCCTGAGCTCGTGGCTCACCGAAGCCAGCAACCGGTCGCGCATCTCGACCGCCTCGCGTGCTTCCTTCCGCGCTTCCACAACCTCTGCCTCGAGCCGCGCCAGCGCCTCGTCATCGCGCAGCACCATCAGGATTTCGCCATCCTGGTCTGCCGCCATGTCCGCCACGAAGCTGCGGTACACCGCCGCCGGAACGGAATTGTACGTCCCCGGAACCCGCACGCGCAGCCGCACCGACCTCATCGACCGGCCATCGCGCACATCCGCGAGTGCCGAGAGATAAGCCACGCGGTCCGACACCAGCACCCGCTCGAACAGGCCCGAGCCAAGCAGCATCTCCGGCTCGATGCCCATAGCGACCCGGGTCTGCGCCGTCGCCGCGCACACATCGCCATTGGCCCGCAGCCTCAGGATGATGGAGCCGGTCGCCGCCACCACGGCATCGGCGCCGGCTGAAACGGGCTTCTCATCGCGAGCTTCGCCACCGGCGACCAGACGCGCTACCAGAAACAGGCCATAGGCGAGCGGCGCCAGCCAGCTCCATGCCGTCGGCTCTGCCTGGAGCGGCAGCGCCGTGGAAAACAACACTGCAAGCGCGCCTGCAACGAAAGCGGCACCGAGCCCTGCAACCGCCGCCTGGCGCCGGCGCGCAACCCACACGGGTTCGATCATCAGCGCGGCGAGCAATGCCGTATAGGCCGATCCGATGCCGCCACCGAGAGCGACGAGCGCCGCCACGGCCACAGTACCGGCGATGAGCGTTGCCGCTTCCATCAGCCGCCCCCTGCCCGTGGCCACCAGGCCGAGCAGCGGCGCCATCATCACCGCGAAAATGGCCGCAACACTCGCAATCGCATGCGGACTGTGGTGGAGCTGAGTCAGGATCTGCACGGCACCCGGCAGGATCACGCCCGGTGCAAGCAGCAGCACCTGCAGCAGGCGCCTCTGGCGGCCGCGCTCGGCATCCTCAGTCACGGACGGATGCAGCAGCCGGTCACAGAAGGCGCCGGCAGCTTCAAGTCGCTCTGAAAGCATGGACTGGTGTGTACTCAACGGGACGCGCTCTATGTTCACGAGGCAGTTTTGATGGGCCGAGCCTCGCACCGAGCACTAAGAAAAGTGTAAATGACCTGCCCGCCGCATCCCCTCCGGAAGGATTTTGGGGCCCAGGCTTGTTCCCATGGTTAACAAAGGGTCGACAGGCCGCGCCCGCGCTGCATAAGCAACGGGAGCTTAACGAATTGACAAATCTCGGCCGTTAAATTCAGCCCGACCGCGCCGGTCGTCAGCGCACAGGCCGCAGCACCGGCACTCAGGCGTAGGGATTGTTGTGTAATGGGTTTCCTGCTTCGCTGCTGTTTCTGGATCGGCCTCGCGCTGTTGTTCGTCCCGATCAGCACCGGCGATGGCAGCGAGCCACAGGTCAACCCGCTTCAGGCCCTCATCGCCGCGCGCGACGCCGTCGCCGACATCGCCTCCATCTGCGAGCGCAAGCCCACCGTCTGCCAGACCGCCAGCGCGGCCGTTC
>QGUL01000392.1 GCA_003242425.1 Pseudomonadota bacterium
CGACTTCCACGCGGTCAACGTACTGGAGGACGAGGCGATCCGCCAGGGCATCAAGGAATACGCCAACTGGCCCACCATCCCGCAGCTCTACGTCAACGGCGAGTTCGTCGGCGGCGCCGACATCATGCGCGAGATGTACCAGTCGGGCGAGCTGCAGAAGCTGTTGCAGCAGCAATAAGCAACGGGTTGGCGAGACACGACGAGGGGCGCAAGGCCCCTCGTTTCGTTTTCAGCGCACTTCGGCAAGCAGGCGCCGCATGAGCTGTTCGGCCTGCTGGCGGTAGCCGCCGCCGAACAGATTGAGGTGGTTGAGCACGTGATAGAGGTTGTACACGTGCTTGCGCACCGCGTAGCCGGGGTCGATGGCGCGCACTTCGCGATAGCCGGCGTAGAACTCCGGCCGGAAGCCGCCGAAGAGCTCGGTCATGGCCAGATCCGCTTCGGGATCGCCGTAGTACGCCGCGGGATCGAAGATCACCGGCGAGCCGTCGGCGAGCGTGCCGGCGTTGCCGCCCCACAGATCGCCGTGCAGCAGCGCCGCGGGCGGCCGGTGGCCGCCGAGCAGCGCGGGCAGTGCCTCCATGAAGCGTTCGCCCAGCGTCTGCAGGCTGCCGGTATGGCCGTTTGCCGCCGCGCGTTTCAGTTGCGGGCGCAGGCGCTGCGACAGCCAGAACGCCGTCCAGTCCTCGTGCCAGGCGTTCGCCTGCGGCGTAAGGCCGATGAAGTTGGACGTGTGCCAGCCGTAGCGGTCGGCGAGTGCGTGCGTGTGCAATTGCGCGAGCGAGCGGCCGAGCGCCCATTGGGAGGCGGCCGTGCTGCGCACGAGATCCAGATATTCCAGGAGCAGGAAGCGTTGGTCGCCCACTTCACCCTGGGCGATTACGGATGGCACGCGCATGCCCGCTGCGTGCAGCGCCTGCAGGCCGTCGGCCTCTGCGATCAGCGTGGGACCGTGCGCGGGATCGCTCAGCTTGAGGAAATACGGCCCTTCGGAGGTCTCGATGGCGTAGCAGCGGTGGATACAGCCGCCGCTCACCGGACGCAGCACATGGAGCTCGCAACGCTCGCCGAGCACCCGGCTCAGGGTTTCCCTCAAGGCGGCTTCCACGGTGGCTCCACCCCAATGCGGTTTCGGACTGCAGGACACGGACCGCCGGCGGGCGGATTCGCGAAGCGCTAGCGATAAACGCGCCCGCTGCCGGACGGGCAGCTTTGGCGGCCGGTTCGTGAAGAGATGTTTATCGCAGGCACGCCGCGCGCTCAAGCGCACGGGGCGGCGGAATCAGCCAAGTTCCGCACGCGCGCGCCGGGCGGCCTCGCGCACCTGCTCAGGCGCGGTGGCGCCGCGATGCTTGCGCGCGCGCAGCGAACCCTCAACGGTGAGAACCTGGTACACGTCGTCCGCGACGACCGGCGCGAACTGCTGCAGCTCTGCCAAGGACAGATCGGCCAGATCGCAGCCGCGGGTTTCGGCAAGGCGCACCGCGCGCGCGACCGCTTCGTGCGCGTCGCGGAAGGGGATGCCGCGCTTCACCAGATAGTCGGCGAGATCGGTGGCCGTGGCGTAGCCTTCCTGCGCTGCGGCGCGCATCGCCTCCGGACGCGGCGCGATGCCGGGCACCATCTCGGCGAAGATCGCCAGCGTGTCGACGAGCGTGTCGACGGTGTCGAACAGCGGCTCCTTGTCTTCCTGGTTGTCCTTGTTGTAGGCGAGCGGCTGCGACTTCATGAGCATCAGCAGGCCCATGAGGTGGCCGACCACGCGTCCGGTCTTGCCGCGCGCCAGTTCCGGCACGTCCGGGTTCTTCTTTTGCGGCATGATGGAGGAGCCCGTGCAATAGCGGTCCGGCAGGGTGATGAAGCCGAAGCGCGGGCTCATCCAGAGGATCAGCTCCTCGCAGAAGCGCGACAGGTGCACCATGAGAAGCGCGGCCGCGGCACAGAATTCGATCGCGAAGTCGCGATCGGAGACCGCGTCGAGCGAGTTCTCGCAAACGCCCTCGAAACCCAGCTCCCGCGCGACGTGCTCACGGTCGATGGGATACGACGTACCGGCGAGCGCCGCGGCGCCGAGCGGCAGGCGGTTCACGCGCTTGCGGCAGTCGGCCAGCCGTTCGCGGTCGCGTTTGAGCATCTCGTAATAGGCGAGCAGGTGATGGCCGAAGCTCACCGGCTGCGCGACCTGCAGATGCGTGAAGCCGGGCATTACGGTGTCGGCGTGCTTTTCCGCGAGATCCACCAGCGCGCGCTGCAGCGCGGCGATCAGGCGGTCGATGTCGTCGATCGCGTCGCGCAGCCACAGGCGGATGTCGGTCGCGACCTGGTCGTTGCGCGAGCGGCCGGTGTGCAGCCGCTTGCCGGCGTCGCCCACCAGCGCGGTCAGGCGGCGCTCGATGTTGAGATGCACGTCCTCGGCATCCAGCGACCATTCGAACTTGCC
>QGUL01000393.1 GCA_003242425.1 Pseudomonadota bacterium
GGTACAGCAGCACGTCGAGCGGCCCCTCGAAGGTATCGAGGAACACTTCCAGCGCGTCGGGCGGGATGTAGAGATCGTTGGGGAGCTGCGTGAGCGGCTCGCCCCGCACCTTGGCGATGTGCTGCGGCTGCGGCACCAGTTGCAGCACGTTGTCCTGGGACGGTTCGGGCGTCATGAGTAATCCAATCCCATCGCCTCGCGCACCTCGCGCATGGTCTCGCGCGCCAGTTCGCGGGCCTTGTCGCAGCCGTCGGCGATGATGTTCTTCACCAGGGTGGGATCGTCGAGATAACGCTGCGCCCGCTCGCGCATGGGCGCCTGTTCCGCGATCACCGCGTCGATCACCGGCTGCTTGCATTCCAGGCAGCCGATACCGGCGCTGCGGCAGCCCTGCTGCACCCATTCCTTGGTCTTGTCGTCCGAATAGACCAGATGGAACTGCCATACCGGGCAGCGCTCCGGCTCGCCCGGATCGGTGCGCTTCACGCGCGCCGGGTCGGTCGGCATGGTGCGGATCTTCTTGGTGACCGATTCCGGGTCCTCGCGCAGACCGATGGCGTTGCCGTAGGACTTCGACATCTTCGCGCCGTCCAGACCCGGCAGGCGCGAGGCCTCGGTGAGCAGCGCTTCCGGCTCGACCAGGATCATGCGCCCGCCGCCCTCCAGATAGCCGAACAGCCGCTCGCGATCGCCCACCGAAAGGTTCTGCGCTTCGTCGAGCAGCGCCTTGGCCGCTTCCAGCGCGCCTTCGTCGCCCTGCTCCTGATAGCGGTTGCGCAGTTCCTTGTAGAGCCTGGCCTTGCGGCTGCCGAGCTTCTTCACCGCCTCGAGCGCCTTCTGCTCGAAACCCGGCTCGCGGCCGTAGATGTAGTTGAAGCGGCGCGCGATCTCGCGCGTGAGCTCGATATGCGGGATCTGGTCCTCGCCCACCGGCACGTACTTCGCGCGGTAGATCAGCACGTCGGCCGACTGCAGCAGCGGATAGCCGAGGAAACCGTAGGTCGACAGATCGCGGTCGGCGAGCTTCTCCTGCTGGTCCTTGTAGGTCGGCACGCGCTCCAGCCACGACAGCGGCGTGATCATCGACAGCAGCGTGTGCAGTTCCGCGTGCTCCGGCACCCGTGACTGGATGAACAGCGTGGCCTGCGAGGGATCGACGCCGGCGGCGAGCCAGTCGATCACCATTTCCCAGACGTTGTCCTCGATGATCTCGGGCGTGTCGTAATGGGTCGTCAGCGCATGCCAGTCGGCGACGAAGTAGAAACAGGGATATTCGCTTTGCAGGCGCACCCAGTTCTTCAGGGCGCCGTGGTAGTGGCCCAGGTGCAGACTGCCCGTAGGCCGCATGCCGGAAACGACGCGCTCCGCGTACATTCGTTCCTTTCCTCAGAGTTGTAGCAAGGCACCGATCACCTGGTACGACGCGACGATCATCGGCGTAAGAATGACCGTCAGCACGTTCGTCACCAGCAACAACAGCAGGATCGGAAAGCCGTAGGGTTCGATGCGCGCGAACGACCAGGCGAGCTTGTTCGGCAACAGGCTCACCGCGATCCGTCCGCCGTCCAGAGGCGGGATCGGCAGCAGATTCAGGACCATGAGCACGACGTTGACCAGGATACCTGCCGCCGCCACTTCATAAAAGAAATCCCCCTCCCCGAGGCCGTAGGCCAGGCCGAACTTTAGCGCCAGCGCCCAGCCGATCGCCATGACGGCGTTCGCGGCCGGGCCCGCCGCCGCCACCCACATCATGTCCCGCTTGGGACGGCGCAGTGCGTGGTAGTTGACCGGCACCGGCTTGGCCCAGCCGAACAGCAAGGGGCTGCCGCCCAGCATCTTGCTCGTCAGCAGGATCGCCAGCGGCACCAGAATCGTCCCCACGGGGTCGATGTGGCGCAGCGGATTCAGGCTGATGCGACCGAGCGCATAGGCGGTCGTGTCGCCGAACCACTTTGCCGCATAGCCATGCGCGGCCTCGTGCAAGGTGATTGCGAAGATGACCGGGATGGCATACAGGGCGATGATCTGGACGAGATTCAATTCCATGGGCGCTCGCGTTGACGCGCGATTCTAGCAGACACGCCGCGAGCGGCCCTCAGTGCGCGAAGGGCGCGATCGAGCCTTTGCCCTTGCGGAGGATTTCCACCGTGCCGCCGCTCAGGTCCACGACCGTGGTGGGGTCGATGCCGCAGGGCCCTGCGTCGACGATCAGATCGACCTCACGCTCGAGCCGGGCGCGGATCTCGGTAGCTTCGCTGAGCGGCGCCTCGTCGCCCGGCAGCAGCAGCGTCGAGGACAACAGCGGCTCGTTCAGCTCGGCGAGCAGCGCCTGCGCGACGGGGTGATCCGGCACGCGCAGGCCGATGGTCTTGCGCCGCGGATGCACCAGACGGCGCGGCAGCCCGCGCCTGCCCTCCCGGACTAAGGCGTAGCTGC
>QGUL01000394.1 GCA_003242425.1 Pseudomonadota bacterium
ATGATGTCCCAAGGGTCGGTGGGCCCCCTGCCCGCCTCCGGGGGGAACCGCCCGTTCGCCCGCCCCCCCAGCACGTTCCCTTCGAGTTGCACCTGTACGCGATCGCGATCCACGCCGGGCAAGGCGTAGTAGAGCCAGATGGCGCCCTGCGACTCGAACACGTCGACGGGCGGCTCCCAGCGCGGCACCTCGCTCTGCCGGCCGAGACGGAAGAACTGCCGGTGCAGCCGTTCGGCCTGGTCCAACAGATCCAGTGCCTCGGCCCAGATGCCACGTTGTCGCGATTGCATGGAGAACTCCTCCGGCAGCACGCGCCGGTTTGCAGGCAAAGATGTGGTCGTACGGGATTTAATCAAGTCGCACGCCGGAAAAACGCTCTCTTCAGAGTTTCTCGACCGGCAGGGCGCGCACGTGCAATTTGGCGCCGAAGCGCGGCTCCAGATGGCGCCGGAAGTCGTGCCACCAGCAGCGGTCGAGCCGCTCGCAGAAGATTTCGAACACCACCAGCTCTTCACCGCGGGGCTCGGCCTCGCTGGATCCCAGGCGCTCCGCCGGCATGCGCACATGGGCCGTGACGCTTTGAAAGTGCTGCTTCAGGTGATGCCGGATGTCGTCGAACGCCGCCGTGGGGACCGTCTCCCCATTCCGGTCGTGGACGGGGACGAGGATCTGCACCAGATGTTCCATCGTTCGCCTCCGTGTGAAGGGCCAATGCAAGGAGCGTACTCCCTACAGCATACGTCCGGATGCGGCCCTTCGCTTGAGGCGCGTCAAAAGAAGGCCCGGCCGGGCTATCGCGATACCGGTTCGCGCCGCCCTTCTCCCGTTCGCCTGCCCGGCGTCATGCACGTCGCGTAGCGGATGAGGGAAGCGCGAGCCTTCCGCGGCGAAGCGGTTTGTATTCGCGCCGCGCGTTTCATTGCCGGATCGGTTTCTCTCGAACAATGCCCGATAAAGCTGCGCCGAGTGTGAAACGGCAGCGCGCCGACTGGTGCCGCGAGATCAAGGCCTGTCGCGGCCCCATGGAAAACGACGGCGTGGCCCGGATCAGACGGCGGCGGCAGCGAGCGCTTCGGCATGCGCGAGCGCTTCGGCAGTCGGCAGACCGGCGCGTTCGCGAGCGCAATTGAGGAACTCGTTGAGGATGGGCGTACCGTCGAGCTGGTTCGGATCGCGCGGGTCGTGCAGTTCGGGATGCCACTGCACGCCGAACACGTAACTGTCGCCCGTCCAGCGCAACGCCTCCACGATGCCGTCGGGTTTGGCGCGCGCCTCGACCACGAGGTTCTCGCCCAATGCCTTCACCGCCTGATGATGGATGGTGTTGACGCGCGCCGTCGCGCGGTCCGGATAGAGCGCCGCCAGCCGGCTCCCCGGCACGAACTCGATTTCGTGAAAGTTCTGGTCGTAGATCTCGGCGTCGTGATGGCCGATGGTGTTGGGGAGCTGCGTGGCGATGTCCTGGTAGAGCGTGCCGCCGAACGCCACGTTGATGAGCTGCAGGCCGCGGCAGATCCCCAGCACCGGCTTCTTCTGGTCGATGAAGGCGCGCAGCAGCTCCAGCTCGTAGAGATCGCGCACCCGGTCGCCCTGCCACGCCTCGCACAGCGGCACTTCGCCGTAGGTCACCGGACTCACGTCCGCGCCGCCCTGCAGGATGAGGCCGTCGAGCTCGTTGACGTAATCGGTCACGCTGAGATTGCCGCGCCGGATCAGTCCGCCGGACTCGATGGAGGGAATCATGAAGATCAGCGCGTCGCGCGACATCACCCAGTGCGCGATCGACTCCACGAGGTACTGGATGCCGCGCCGCCCCACGCCCAGTTCGGGCGGAACGTTGTGCAGAAAGCGGGGCGAAAGGCCGATCCGCAGGAGCCGGGTTGCGCGCATGACAGTTGGCATTCTTTCACCGTTGCCGCTTTTTTTCGAGTCCTCCCGGCAAACGGTGTTGCGCGGACGTGACAAAGTGTCACGCGCAGCGGCGATGCCGCCGGCCGCAGGCTCACTTGACGAGCCTGTACCGCTGCGATGCTCGTCTTGTCTGAACGTCGGATGGGATCGCTGCATGGCTTCGTACTTTGAGACCGGCCTCGACCTCTTTGGTTCTGCCGCGGGAGGCGGCGCAGGCGAACCGCTGCCTCGAGAGCGGCCGCCTCGCACGGTTGAGGCGCTGATCGAGGCGCTGGAACGCCGCCACAAAGGGCGCATCGCGGGCCGGCTGAAACTGCCGGCGCGCGCCGCCAGCTACGCGGACTTTCCCGAGGAACTGGACGCCCGGCTGCGCGCCGCCCTCGCCGCGCGCGGCATCACCCGGCTCTACAGCCACCAGCGCGAAGCGTGGGAACACGTGCAGGCGGGGCGCGACGTCGTGGTCGTCACGCCCACCGCTTCCGGCAAGACGCTGTGCTACAACCTGCCGGTCCTGCAG
>QGUL01000395.1 GCA_003242425.1 Pseudomonadota bacterium
GCGTGCGGCTCGGCCCCGACGACGTCGCCGGCCGCCGCGACCTGCACCGCCTGTTGCCGATCGTGCGGCGCGCCGCGAGCCACCGCGGCCGGCACTAGTCCGAATCGTCGTCGTCCTCCCAGCCGGCCAGGACGAACTTCGGCTCGGCGAAATGATCGCGGCGGCCGCGCTCGCGCATCATCTGAATGAAGTCGCGGGTCTTCATGTGCACGAGCGTGCAATGGTCGCCGGCCTCGAAATAGAGATCGGGTTCCTCGGCGATGCTCTCGTCCCAGATGACTTCCAGGCCGTAGGCGTTCGCGAGCGCCGGCACCGCGCCGGGCTCGCAGTCGGGGAAGTAGCGGGCGAATTCCTCTTCGGAGAGCAGCCGCATGACGCGGCCGGTGTGCGCGTTGAGTTCGCCGAATTCCACGCGCCGCGAGGCCGGCAGCACGGCAACCACGCAACGCTCGCCGTCGTCGAGCACCACCGCCTTCACCAGCCGGTCGGCCGGCACCTGCGACATGCGCGCGGTTTCCAGGCTGGTGGCGGAACGGTCGTGATACAGCAGATCGTAGGGAACGGTGTGCGAGCGGAAGAACGCTTCCAGGGTCGGCGCCATGCCCATGTGTGCCTCCTATACCGAAGCTCGAGCTTCGGTATGGGCAAGGCATCGCGCGTGCCTGAGCGCGCGGACGGGCGAAACGGCTTCAATCCTGGCCGGACGCCTTGCCGGCGAGCTTGTCCGCCATGCGCTGGTCGAAGCGCCCGAGCTTGATGATCACGCGCTCGTGCATGCCGTCGCCGATGGGCTCGCGTTCGTCGCGCGCGGCGAGACGGAAGCGCAGCGTGCGGCCTTCCACTTCCACCAGCTCGGCCTCGGCCCAGACCCGCATGCCCACCGGCGTCGCCGCGAAATGACGCACGTCAAGCCGCGTGCCGACGGTCTGGTAGCCGGCGGGCAGGTACGGCTCCACCGCGGCGAGCGCCGCCGCCTCGAACATGTTGATCATCACCGGCGTGGCGAGCACGCGCACCAGCCCGCTGCCCACGTGCGGCGCGGTGTGTTCGTTGCCGACGATGATGACGTTGCCGGCCTTCAGACCGGGCTTCAGGCCCGACAAATCCATTCCCCGACTCCCTTCAATGTCAACGACACGATCTTAGCGAAGCGGCGCACGGCGCGCGATGAGTTCCATGGATCGTGCGATCAAGACGCCTTGCGCTGCAAGGCACGGGCGAGCGCGGCGGCGAGCGCCCCGCCCGGCGCCTCGCGCTCGCGCGGAGCGGGCTTGCGTCCGGCCGGGCGGGCACCGCCTTCCGTACGGGCGCCGGGCGTCTCGTCGAGGCGCATGCTGAGCGCGATGCGCTTGCGCGGCACGTCCACTTCCAGCACCTTGACCCGCACGATATCGCCGGCCTTCACCACCTCGCGCGGATCTTTGACAAATTTGTGCGACATCATGGAGATATGCACCAGTCCGTCCTGGTGCACACCGATGTCGACGAAGGCGCCGAAGTTGGTGACGTTGGTCACCACGCCTTCCAGCACCATGCCGGGCTCCAGGTCGGTCAGTTCCTCCACGCCCTCCTTGAAGGCCGCGGTCTTGAACTCGGGGCGCGGATCGCGGCCGGGCTTCTCCAGTTCGCGCAGGATGTCGCGCACCGTCGGCAGGCCGAAGCGTTCGTCGGTATATCTGGCCGGGTCGATCTTCTTCAGCGTCTCGACGTCGCCCATGACCTCGCGCACCGAGCGCTTGATGTCGGCCAGGATGCGCTCCACGACCGGATAGGCCTCCGGGTGCACGGCCGAGGCGTCGAGCGGATTGTCGCCGTTCGGGATGCGCAGGAAGCCCGCCGCCTGTTCGAAGGTCTTCTCGCCCAGGCGCGGCACTTTCTTCAGCGCTTCGCGGTTGGGGAAGGGCCCGTGCTGGTCGCGGTAGCGCACGATCGCCTCGGCGAGCGAGGCCGTGAGCCCGGAAATGCGCGCGAGCAGCGGCGCCGAGGCGGTATTCACGTCCACGCCCACCGCATTCACGCAATCCTCCACCACGGCGTCGAGCGAGCGGGCGAGCTTGGTCTGGCTCACATCGTGCTGGTACTGGCCCACGCCGATGGATTTGGGATCGATCTTCACCAGTTCGGCGAGCGGGTCCTGCAGACGCCGCGCGATGGAGACCGCGCCGCGCAGACTGACGTCCAGGTCCGGGAATTCCTTGGCCGCGTATTCGGAAGCCGAATAGACCGAAGCCCCCGCCTCCGAGACCACGACCTTGGTGAGCCGCAGCTCGGGATGGCGCTTGATGAGATCGGCGACGAGCTGGTCGGTCTCGCGCGAGGCGGTGCCGTTGCCGATGCTGACGAGCTCCACGCCGTGCTTGCGCGCGAGCGCGCCAGGCCGCGCGTGTGACCCGCCCCAGCACTGGCGGGCCCGGG
>QGUL01000396.1 GCA_003242425.1 Pseudomonadota bacterium
CCCGAGATGCTGGCGGTCTACCAGACCGCGGTCGGGTACCAGCTCTGGCACGCCCTGGCGCTGATCGGCGTGGGCCTGCTGTCCTTCCACCTGCCGGCTTCCGCGCCCTTGCGCTGGGCAGGCGCGCTGCTTGCGCTCGGCATCCTGCTCTTTTCCGGCAGCCTTTACCTGCTGACGCTCGGCGGCGTGCGCGCGGGCCTGGTGACGCCTGCAGGCGGCGTGTGCTGGATCGTCGCCTGGGCGCTGCTCGCCTGGGCAGTGCTGCGCGCCTGAGCGGGAACCTGCGCCCCGTTATGGCGGCGAGCAGGCGCATCGCGCATAATGCGGCGCCTCGAACAAAGGGCTGCAGCCCTGCTTCTTCATCCCGCACGCGCGGCGCCCGGTGCCGCGCGCGCCCTCAGCCAGTGATAGAACCGCATGAATCCTCGCCAACTGCTCATCGATAGCTTCCATGCGGCCGTCGCCGCCGCCGACCCGTTGAAGATCCTGCCCGCGCACCTGCCCTCGCCGCCCAAGGGGCGCACGCTGGTGATCGGTGCCGGCAAGGCCGCCGCCTCGATGGCGCTGGCGGTCGAACAGCACTGGCCCGCCGACGCGCCGCTCGAGGGCCTGGTGATCACGCGCTACCGCCACGGCCTGCCCACCAAGCGCATCCGGGTCGTCGAAGCGGGCCATCCGGTGCCGGACGAAAGCGGCGAAAAGGCGGCGCGCGAAATCCTGCGCATGGTGCAGAGCCTGGGACCGGACGATCTGCTGCTTGCGCTCGTCTCCGGCGGCGGCTCGAGCCTGCTGTCGCTGCCCGCCGAAGACATCTCCATGGACGAGCTGAAAGCCACCACCAAGGAGCTGCTGCGCTGCGGCGCGCCCATCCAGGCGATGAACACCGTGCGCAAGCATCTGTCTTCGATCCAGGGCGGCCGGCTCGCCGCCGCCACCCAGGCCAGGGTGCTGGCGCTGATCGTCTCCGACGTCACCGGCGACAACCCCACCCACATCGCTTCGGGCCCCTGCGCCCCGGACCCCACCACCTATCAGGACGCGCTCGACATCTTCGCCCGCTACAACGTCAACGCGCCGGCCAGAGTGGTGCAGCGCCTCGAACGCGGCGCGCGCGGCGAAATCCCCGAGACGCCCAAGCCCGGCGACCCGATTTTCGAGCGTGTGGAGAACCGCGTCATCGCGACAGCGCAGCAGTCGCTGCAGGCGGGAGCCGACTTCTTCCGCGCCCAGGGCATCACGCCTGTCATCCTCGGCGACAGCGTGACGGGCGAAGCGAGCGAAGTGGCCAAGGTCTACGGGGCGCTGGCGCGCCAGATCCATCAGCACGGGCATCCGTTCCAGCGGCCGGTGGCGCTGATCTCCGGCGGTGAATGCACCGTCACCGTACGGGGCAACGGCCGCGGCGGCCGTTGCAGCGAGTTCCTGCTCTCGCTCGCCATCGATCTGGAGGGCCTGGAAGACGTGTACGCGCTCGCGGCCGATACCGACGGCATCGACGGCTCCGAGGACAATGCCGGCGCGGTGCTGGCCCCCGATTCGCTGCGCCGGGCGGAAGAGAAGGGCCTGAAAGCCAAGCAACTCGCCGCGGCGAACGACGCCTACACCTTTTTCGAGGCGCTGGGCGATCTGATCGTCACCGGCCCGACGCGCACCAACGTCAACGACTATCGCGTCATCCTCATCCGCTGAGGTGTCGCCCGAGTCGCATAAGGGTATTACCTACATATACTTATGCGACCGGGCGATAGCGCCAGACTCAGAGCTCATAAGCTTTATTGTTAAATTGATTTATGGCTTGTATATCTGTTGAAAATAAACGAATTTTTGTATGAGAAAAAGATAAGGAATAGAGATAGGGCGCTCTTATGATGCAATGCAATAAATCATTTTGCCTTGCATCTTGTGGCTGGGCACAATGCAGTCGTCACAGCAATGTTGCTGCATTAAGGAGATGAAAATGACTGTACTGGCCGAACTGATTGTCGCGATCCTGCAAGTCGCGAGCGTCCTGACCCTGCTTTATGGCCTGAGCCTGACCATCGACAACGGCTTCGAGAAAGCCCTGAACTTCGCTTCGAAGCTGCGTCACGGCGTCGCCCGTGCGACCATCGATGGTCTCGCCCGCGCGGCCTGAGCGCCCGGGCTGCGAGGGTTCAGCAGCCCCGAGCGGAACCGAGCCGCGGCGCTTCAGGCACGCCGCCGACGCCCGCCGCTGCCACAGGGCGGTTCACCAACCAAGGCCGGAGCGCTCCTCCGGCCTTGTTGCTTTCCAGACTCCCTTCCTCCGCATGGCATCTGTCTCTTTTAAACATCTGACGCGGCCGCGGAATGAAGAGGGGTAGATCTCGGCGGGAGCGGTAACACTCAAAAAAAAAAAACAGAGTGGACGCAGCAGCTACTATGACTGAAA
>QGUL01000043.1 GCA_003242425.1 Pseudomonadota bacterium
CAAGAACGTCAAAACGGGTGGGGCGTGCCTTTTGGTATGCACCGTGCCCCGCCGGTCGGTATGCGCGACAATCGCAACCTCTTCAGCGTAGTTGTCCGTGTAACAGCGCACCCGTCTGATGGGAATCTTCTTGCCGTATTTCTCCTGATAGAACGGCTGCGCAAGGGCCGCGGCGGCACTCGCGCCGGCAGCGATTCGCGCCTCGAATTCCCGTGAAACGAGCGCCCGCGTCTCGTCGCTGACGATCGAAGCGATCGCCTTCCGCGCCTGCTCCACGGTCCTCGTCTTCCGGTTGATCAACTCGGACAAAGGTACGCGCAGCGTGAGCCGCAGTTTTTCTTCTCCGTCCCGCTGTGCAACGGAGTAGGCCGTGCTCTTGAAAATCGGGCCCGCGGGATAGGGATCGCGCTTGAAGGACAGGCGGCACTCCGAAACCGCGCGAACGGCGACGTCCCGCAGGTTGTGCAGCGGCGGCGCGGGCGCTTTCAGTCTCGGCCGCTCTCCGTTCAGGCACCGCTCGCTGTCTTCCTTGTATTGCCGGGCCATGCGCTGGAACAGCGCGCGGGAGGTCAGCGCGATGACGATGGCGTCGATCAGATGGTGGCGGTGGTCGATACGCTTGTCCAGGCGCCGGTCCGTATAGGAATCGGGGCTCGGCGCGTGATGCCCCTCCCACACCGGCCGGAAACGCTCGAACTCTTCGGGCGTAATGATCTTGCCGTCCTCATCCGCTATAGGAAGTCCCTCCGTTAAGCGCACTTCCGGAATAACGGTATCGAGTTTCCAGCTGCGCCGCAGGAAAGCCGTCAACTCGCCACGCGAGACGGAAACCGGTCTGGCGGAGATCGAACCCATCCACTGTGCGACCTCCTTGGCGATCCAGGAGGTCTGGTGGAATTGCCGGTCGGCAAAGTCGGCAATGGCCTCGTCGTTCAACACCTCCTGCTCGAAATCCTTGAGCAGCAGCAATTTCGCCTTGCGGAACTGCTTGTGCTTCTCGAACCACTTGGCGCGTTCTTCGACGATCTGCCAACGCTCCGGGTCGCGGCCGTCCCCCCACGCCTGCCACGGCGTGCGGTTTCCCTTGGCGGCGTTGCAGTCGCGATGCGCGAGCACGATTTCACTGCGCTTGTAACCGACCTGCGTCAGGGAGCGCGGCACGATGTGCTCGTATTCGGTCTCCGCGCCCGACAAGGCCGCTTCGAGATTGATCGTCCGGTTGCAGTACGGACAGAACTTCTGTCCCTGATCGGTCCAAAGCAGGTAGCGCCGCACGCGAGAGGGCGTCACTTTCGCGCCGTGCTCCCGGATAACCTTTTCCGCTTCCAGGCGCGCCCGGCGGTTCCGGTCCATCGTCTTCTCGCGCTCGTTGCGCATGGCAATCCCGACACCCATCTCGCGCGCCATTTCCACCACGACTTCATGCGGAGGCGTGCCAAGCGCCGAGATGATGCGGTTCACGACGAATCTGACTTGCCGGAGCGCGCCGTCGACCACGTCGTTCCCCGTGCGCTTGGCCGGCGGCAGGTAGCGCAAAGTCGCGTTGCGGACGTTCGCGCTTTTCTCCGGATAGCAGATGCGTACCGCGATTTCTTCGTCGATCTTTCCGCGTTCGGCGGTATCGGGCCACCACGGCTCGGCGAACCAGTCTGCAAGCCGGTTAAGCGCCTTCACGGAATACGAAGCCCTTCCCGCATCGAATCCCATCGCCGAAAGCCGGTCCAGCTTGCCGGTCTCCTTGATACGGTTGACGAACGCGACCATGTCCGGGTTGAGCGTTCTCGGCGTACCGTCGGCCTTGGCGAAGCGCGTATGCCATTGCGGATCGTCGAGCTGTTCCGGAGAGCCGAGCTCGGCGAGGAAATTGATGACCTGCACCTGCGTCCGCTCATCAAGTAAGCGCCACTCGTTCTCCAGCCCGAGCTTGCGGAACACCGCATTGGTCTTGTTGCCGGGCAGTTCGTCACGGCTGGCGCGGTCGAGGTTCAGGCCACGCCCCGGCGGCTGTCCGCATCCGGCTTTTTCGAGCGCGGCGAGAATCGTTTTGAAAGAGACCTTTTCCTTCTCGTCCAGCAGCCGGCGGATGACATCTTTCTGTTGCGGCGTGAGCGGCAACGCATGACGGCCTACACCCCAGCGCAGATCGGCGAGCGTCTTTTCGATGCGGAAGCGCTGGAAGGCCGGCTGCGCTCTGGGCGCGCGCGGCAAGGTCGGTTCGAGCGCGCAATGCCCGACGAGGTCACGCGGCGACTTGAGCGGGCGTTGATGGAAGATCGCTTCGGCGAACAGCGCCTTGAGCGGACGGCCGTCCCTGCTCGTGTTGAGTACCGGGTGGTATTGCGCCTGCGTATCCCAGATATGCGAGAACTCCTGCTCGACCTGGCTGCGCAACGCGTAAAGATTCTGCAATTCCGGCGTCGGCTGCTCGGCGAGCTTCAGGCGGGTCGGGAAGCCTTGCTGCAGACGGTGATAAAGGAACTCGCCCAGGGTTACATACGGAACGCCGCGTGCTTCGGCCAGCTCGGCCATCTGCCGTTTGAGCTCGTTGCTGCCGCCTTCGACCTCGCCGACCTTGGCGTTTTCGCCTTTGGGACGGAAGTCGCCGGCATATCCGCGGCGCTTGGCGAGCCGCAGGAAGATGCGCATCAGATCTTCGAGCTCTACGCGCTCGCGCGCCGCCTGAGCGCGCAGGCGGGGAAGGTTCGCTCCGGAGTCCGGTTGCAGTTCTTCCCGCTTCAAACCCAGCAACGGCGCAAGCGCCGCGATCCTGCGCAGACGCCCGGCGCGCCGGTCGATCTGGCGCCGCTGCATGCGCGCCTGCCGGCGCTTGGCTTTCTTGGATTGCAGTTTGCCGAGCCCTCCGTTCTCAAGTGGCTCATCGAATATGCGGACCTCATGCGCGACAAGGTCGAGCGGTTCGCCGTTGTCGGACAGTCTGATTGCGGCGGCTCCGACGGATGCGGTCCCGATATCCAGCCCCAGACGATATTTCATCTTATTGTTCCCCCGAGTTCGTCGCTCCCCGAGCGAGCTTATTGATCTCCCGAGTCCAGCAGTGATACGCTGATGTAGCGTATCAGGCATTCCGATGGTGGGGACTATCGGCAACAAGGGGAAGGCCGCAAGGCCGACCCCACCGATACGCGGCCGGACTTCGGTCCGGCCCGGGCGGCGGGCCTTCGGCCCGCCGCTTTTATTTTGTGGTTATCGATAGTGCCGCAGGACCCAGGCCAGGCAGGCCCATTATATAAACTATATTCCTGTCGGATTCTCGTCAGAACTTTTACACGCCGCGGCGCATCGCCCCTTCTTACACTGCCCCCACGTCTTGAAGCTGGCCTATTATCCCGACTCGGCCGTAACGCCCGAGGTCGGGGTCCACAGCCTGTGCAGGAGATCGCGCTGCCGATATGCCCCTGCGATGACAGAGATACCCAACGAACTGCCTGTAGACATACGCCGGCTGCGTGCCGACGAGCTTGCCGCAGCGGCAAAACTTTGTGCCTGCGCCATGCGCCAGAACCCCGTGCACCTGCGGGTGTTCGGCAAGGAACCGGAGCGGCTCGACCGGCGGCTGCGCCGCTTCTTCGATGCCGTGCTGCCCTACATCCACGGCAAGGGCGTGTTGTGGGGCGCCTATGTGGACGACCGTCTGATCGGCGTGCTGGGCGCGCTGCCGCCCAGGCGTTGCGCACCCATGTCGCTCGACCTGCTGCGGATGCTGCCGAATCTGCTGATGAGCCCCGCGGTGCTGGTACGGCTCTATCGCTGGCTCGACACTTGGCGCCGCAACGATCTGCCCGGCCGGCACTGGCACATCGGGCCGCTCGCCGTGGAGCCGAGCCATCAGGGCCGCGGCGTGGGCACGCGGCTCCTCGACCACTGCTTCGCGCACACGACCGACGCCGCGCTCTATCTCGAAACGGACACGGAATACAACGTCGGGTTCTACGGCAACTTGGGTTTCAAGGTCTTGAGGAGCGTGGACGTGCTCGGCGCGCCCACCTGGCTCATGCGGCGCGATGCGGCGGAACCGACCGTCGCCGCTGCCGCTAGCCCCACACCAGCCACGTCCCGATAAGTAAGGCCGGCCAACCGGCCGCGGGTCCCAATAGCACGCGATTGACACGGTTGGCCGGGACATAGCCGACACCGTGCGTGAAGCAGGCCGCGATGCCCCACATCATCGACATCAGCGCCGAATGGCTCGCCCCGGCGAAAGCGACGGGATAGGCGAGGATGAAGCCGCTCGCCGCGATCGCAGCGAGCAGCGAGACGCCCCGGGCAACACGCACACGGACCGGCTGCCGGTCAAGGGTTGTTGCCATCCTGCTCGGAGACTTCAACAGTCTCCAGCCACAACGCATTGATCACGCCGAACGCCGCGGCGAGCAGCACTCCGAGTATCCAGGCGAAATACCACATCGATCGCTCCTTCAGTACAACGAGTGGGAGTGCTCTTGCACATGCCGCACCGTCACGCGGCCCCACATCTTGCGATAGCTCCATACGGTGTAGGCGAGCACCACCGGCACGAACAGCACGGCGGCACCGAACATCACGCTGAGCGTCAGTTCGCTCGACGCCGCGTCCCACAGCGTGAGACTCGAATCCGGCGAAGCGCTCGAAGGCATGACGAAGGGGAACATCGAAAAGCCCGCGGTAAGGATGGTGCCCGCGGCGGTGAGGCTGCTGGCGATGAAACCGAATCCCGGCCGCCGCGCACGCGCGCACAGTACCGCCAGCGCCGCCGCGGCAAACCCGAGCAGCGGCGCAGTCAGCATCCACGGATAGCGGCCGTAGTTGTCCAGCCAGCCTCCTGTTGCCGCCTCCACCGTCTTCGCCAGCGGATTGGACGCGGCGCCGCCGTCAGGCATCGCGACGACGCGATAGCCGTCCACGCCGAACGCCACCCCAAGGCCCGCCAGCGCGAACAGCACGATAAAGGCGATGCCAGCGACGGTGGCCGCCCCGCGCGCACGTTCGGCGATCGCTTCGTCGGCGCGCAACTGCAGCCACAGCGCGCCGTGCAGGACCAGCATGGCGAGACTCACCAGCCCGCACAGCAGCGCGAAGGGATTGAGCAGGCCGAAGAAGCTGCCGGTGTAACGCGGCGTGAGGAATTCGTCGTACTCGAAAGGTACGCCGAGCAACAGATTGCCGAAGGCGACACCGAAGATCAGCGCGGGCACTGCGCTGCCGGCGAAGAGCGCCCAATCCCAGGCGTTGCGCCAGCGCGGATCGTCGATCTTGCTGCGGTAGTCGAAGCCCACCGGGCGGAAGAACAGTGCGAACAGCGTCAGCATCATCGCGATATAGAAGCCCGAGAAGGCCGCCGCGTACACCACCGGCCAGGCGGCGAAGAGCGCCCCGCCGGCGGTGATGAGCCACACCTGGTTGCCGTCCCAGTGCGGCGCCATGGTGTTGATGATCACGCGCCGCTCGTCGTCGTTCCTGCCCAGCCAGGGCAGCAGGGTGCCCACGCCCATGTCGAAACCGTCGGTGACGGCAAAGCCGATGAGCAGCACGCCGACGAGCACCCACCAGATCAGCTTGAGCGTTTCGTAGTCCATCTCAGATCTCCTTCCGCATGGGTTGCATGCTCAGACGGCCCGCCATGCCGGCCTGTCCGCCACGTCCGGCCTGCTCCCAGTGATAGCGGCCTGTGTGCAGACTGCTGGGACCGCGGCGCGCGATGCGGAACATCAGATACAGCTCGACCGCGAGCAGCAGCGTGTAGAACAGCGCAAAACCGGCGAGCGAGAAGTAAAGGTCGCCCGCTTCGAGCGTGGAGGTGCTGAGCCGCGTCGGCAGGATGCCGCCGATGGACCAGGGCTGTCGGCCGTATTCCGCGACGAACCAGCCCAGTTCGCCGGCGATCCACGGCAGAGGGATGGCGTAGAGTGCGAGCTTCAGCAGCCAGCGCTTCTGCGTCTCGACGCGCTTGGCCGTGTACCAGAAGGCGGCCACGAAGATGAACAGCATGACGAAACCCGCCGCCACCATCAGCCTGAACGACCAGAAAAGCGGCCATACCTTCGGCACGGTGTCGCGCGCGGCCTGGGCGATCTGCTCGTCGGTGGCGTCAACCACCGCGGGCGTGTATTTCTTCAGCAGCAGACCGTAGCCGAGGTCTTTCTTCACCGTCTCGAACGCGGCCTTGTCCTCCTCGGTGTAGTCGCCGCTACGCAGCTTGGTGAGCAGCGCGTAGGCCTGCATGCCGTTGCGCACGCGCTGCTCGTTTTCCGAGATCAGCTCCTTGATGCCCTTGATCGGCTCGTCCGTGGAACGCGTGGCGAGCAGGCCCAGCACGTAGGGAATCTTGAGCGCATAGTCCGTGCGCATTTCGTCTTCGCGCGGGACGCCGATCACCGTGAAGGACGCGGGCGCAGGCTGCGTCTCCCATTCCCCTTCGATGGCGGCGAGCTTCACCTCCTGCACGTCGCCGAGGGTATAGCCCGATTCGTCACCCAGCACGATGACCGAGAGAATCGACGCCAGGCCGAAGGCGGCCGCGATCGCGAAGGAGCGTCGCGCGAACGCGAGGTCGCGCCCCTTGAGGATGTACCACGCGCTGATGCCGAGCACGAACATGGAGCCGGTCACGTAACCGGCCGCCACCGTGTGCACGAACTTCACCTGCGCGACGGGGTTGAAGACGAGATCGGCAAAACTCGTCATCTCCATGCGCATGGTCTCGAAATTGAACTCGGCGCCGACCGGGTTCTGCATCCAGCCGTTCGCCACCAGGATCCACAGCGCCGAGATGTTCGAGCCGATCGCCGTCAGGAAGGTCACCAGCAGGTGCTGGCGCTTGGACAGGCGCTCCCAGCCGAAGAAGAACAGACCGATGAAGGTCGATTCGAGAAAGAAGGCCATCAGGCCTTCGATGGCGAGCGGCGCTCCGAAGATGTCGCCCACGTAGTGCGAGTAGTAGGCCCAGTTGGTGCCGAACTGGAACTCCAGCGTGATGCCGGTCGTGACGCCCAGAGCGAAGTTGATGCCGAACAGCTTGCCCCAGAACTTCGTCATGTCCCGGTAGATTTCCTTGCCGGTCATCACGTACACCGTTTCCATGATGACCAGCAGCCAGGCCAGACCGAGCGTGAGCGGCACGAACAGGAAGTGATACATGGCGGTGAGCGCGAACTGCAGCCGCGACATTTCAACCACCGAATCGGCGACCATTTCTTATTGACCCTCCTGGTTGGCAGGCTGCGGGGAATGCAGCAGCACTTGATCGATCCGTTGCGCGTCGACCGCGACCGGATCGGAGAAGAACGCAAAACGAATCCCGGCCAGCGCCACCAGCTTGAAGATCAGCACAAGCACGAGCTCACGTAGCAAGGGGACCTGGGGGAAGCGCCTCATGTTGTTCTTCAGCGATGGCCCATGACCGGGACTCGCCGGGCCTATCGCATCGTCCATGCCAGTGCGGTGGCGACGCACAAGGCATTGAAAAGCATGATTGTTTGTGCGCCTCCTTGAGCGCTCGTGCCCTTGCATCCGCCAAAGCTGTCAGTCCGGGAGCTATACTCAGTGTCAAATCTGTCAGCCCTCCCCCAATGACAACGACGCCCCCGGACACCGAGCCGCATCTCCTCGCCGGCCTGCTCGACGCCTACAAGGAACCGGCCGTACTGCTGGATGAGCGCTATCGCATCGTCGCTGCCAACGCCGCCTACCGCGCGCTTTACGGCGGGGACGGCGCGGTGCTGGGACGGCACTGTTACGAGGTCTCGCACCGGCAGGCGGTGCCCTGCGATCTGACGGGTGAGAACTGCCCGCTGCAGACCTGCCGCGCTTATGGCGAGCCGCAGCGTGTGCTGCACGTTCATCACACGCCGCGCGGCGACGAACACGTGGACGTGGAGTTGCGGCCGCTGCGCAACGAACGTGGCGAGATCCGTTACTTCATCGAATTGATGCAGCCCAGCCGCGTCGGCAGCACCCGGCCCGACGAAGGCGGACTGGTGGGACGCTCGCCGGCCTTCAACCGCATGCTGGGATTGGTCGAGCGCGCGGCACCGAGCGATGTCACGGTGCTCCTGCTGGGCGAGACCGGCACCGGCAAGGAAGTGGTGGCGCAGGCGCTGCATGCGCTGAGTCCGCGCGCGGGCGGCCCCTTCGTGCCGGTGGAATGCTCAGGCTTGACCGACACGCTGTTCGAAAGCCAGCTCTTCGGCCACGAGAAAGGCGCCTTCACCGGTGCGGTCAGCCTCAAGCGCGGCCTGGTCGAAGCGGCGCGGGGCGGCACGCTGTTTCTCGACGAGGTGGGCGACATCCCGCTCAACATGCAGGTCAAGCTGCTGCGTCTGCTGGAATCCGGCACCTTCAGGCGCGTGGGCGGAATCGAACCGCTGAAGGCCGACTTCAGGCTGATCTGCGCCACCAACCGCGACCTGAAGGCGCTCATGGCCCGCGGCGAGTTCCGCGAGGACCTGTACTATCGCATCAGCACCTTTCCCATCGAGCTGCCGCCGCTGCGGCAACGCCATGGCGATCTGCCGCTGCTGGTGGAAACCCTGCTCGCGCGGCTCGCGCCGGGGCGGCCGATCAAAATGGACCCGCGCGCGATGGCGCTGCTGGAGCGCTACGCCTTTCCAGGCAACATCCGCGAATTGCGCAATATCCTCGAGCGCGCGGTGCTGCTCGCCGACGGCGAACACATCCTGCCCGCGCACCTGCCGCACGAGCTCGCCGGGCAGGCGCCGACCGAGGCGGCGGCAGCGGAGATCCTGCCCCTTGCGGAAGTGGAGCGGCGCTATCTCGCACGCGTCGTCGCCGCGTATCGCGGCCGGAAACGCGAGCTGGCACAGAAGCTCGGTTTGAGCGAGCGCACGCTGTATCGCAAGCTGCGCAGCCTGCATCTGGATTGATGCTTGCGCGTCAGCGCACCTTGATGCGCCGCCACGCACCCGAGCGCCAGCGCAGGTTGACGGCGATGCCGAGCGCGAAGACGTAGATCACCGCGGCGATCCATCCGCCGGTTGCGCCCCAGCCCATCTGCACCGGCAGGTCGAACCAGCCCTCGCCAGGCCCGAAGGTCAGCATGTAGGTGAGCGGCACGAAACCGAACCACGACAGCCCCACCACGAACACCGCCGGCACGCGTACGTCGCCCGCGCCGCGCAGGCAGAACACGCTGCCCAGATGCATGCCGTCGAAGAGCTGGTAGCAGGCGGCGAGCCACAGCAGCACTTGCGCGAGACGCATCACTTCCTGCGCGTGCGGATCGCCG
>QGUL01000397.1 GCA_003242425.1 Pseudomonadota bacterium
CAGCGGGAAGATGTGGCCGGGCTGCACCAGATCCTCCGGCCTCGCGTCGGGCGCGACGGCGACCTTGATGGTTCGGGCGCGGTCGTGCGCGGAAATGCCGGTGGTGACGCCGGTCGCCGCCTCGATGGACACGGTGAAGGCGGTGCCCAGCGGCGCGCGGTTGTCGGGCACCATCAGGGGCAGGTTGAGCTGCCGGCAGCGCTGTTCGGTGAGGGTGAGGCAGATCAGCCCGCGGCCGTACTTGGCCATGAAGTTGATCGCCTCGGGCGTGACGTGGTCGGCCGCCAGCACCAGATCGCCCTCGTTTTCGCGATCCTCGTCGTCGACCAGCACGACCATGCGGCCGGCTTTGATTTCCTCGATGATTTCCTGGGTGCTTGCGAGGCTCATGATGCAATGAAGCAAGGGCGAGGCGTGATTCTATCAGGCTCCGCCTGCCGGAACGGCGCGCGGCACTCCGTTAGAATCCTCCGCTCGCGCCGCCAAACGAGGTTTCCGGGGAATGCGTCACTGGTGCGTCAGCGCCCTGCTCTGCTGCCTTGCCGCCTTCGCCCCGCCGGCAGCGGCCGCCGCCTTGCGCATCGCCATGGCGGCCGACGTCGGCTCCATGGACCCGCATTTCGCCAACATCTCGCCGAACGTGGTCGTCAGCTCGCACGTCTTCGAGACGCTGACGACGGTGGACGCGGACGCGCGCCTCATGCCGGGCCTCGCGGAGTCCTGGCGCGCGGTCGGACCCACGACCTGGGAATTCAAGCTGCGCGAAGGCGTGCGCTTCCACGACGGCACCGAGCTCACGGCCGATGACGTGCTGTACTCGCTCGACCGGCCGGCGACGATCAAGAACACCCCCGGCGGGTTCACCACCTTCACCAAGCCCATCGTGCGCAAGGAGGCGGTGGACCGCTACACCGTGCGGCTGCACACGGCGGCGCCCTACGCCATGGTGCCTTACGACCTGGTGTCGGTATTCATCGTCTCCCGGCGCGCGGCCGAAGGCGCGACGAGCCGCGACTTCGACGACGGCCGCGCCATGGTCGGCACCGGCCCCTACCGCTTCGTCCGTTTCAACCGCGGCGAATCGGTCGAACTGGTGCGCAACGAGGATTACTGGGGTCGCAAGCCGCAATGGGAAAGGGTTTCCCTGCGCATCATTCCCAGTGATCCCGCGCGCATCGCCGCACTGCTCGCCGGCGACGTCGACATGATCGAGAACGTCCCGCCCGCCGACGCCGCGCGCCTCGAACGCGACCCGCGCTTCCGCGTCGAGCGCAAGGTGTCCTGGCGCACGATCTTCCTCGTGCTCGACCAGGATCGCGAGCGCTCGCCCTTCGTCGACGCGGGCGGACGCCCCAATCCCTTGCGCGACGCGCGCGTGCGCCTGGCGCTTTCCAAGGCCATCGACCGCAAGGCGATCTGCGACAAGCTGATGGACGGTTTCGCCCTGCCGACGGCGAACATCGTCGCGCCGCCGGTGTTCGGCCATGCGCCCGCGCTCGAAGCGGAAGCCTACGACCCGGCCGCTGCCAAGGCGCTGCTCGCCGAAGCCGGCTACGGCGACGGCTTCGCGCTCACCCTGCACGGACCCAACAACCGTTACATCAACGACGAGCTGATCGTGCAGGCCGTGGCGCAGATGTGGGCGCGGATCGGTCTGCGCACGGCGGTGCAGACCATGCCGGTGAACGTGTATTTCCCCAAGGCGCGCGCGCGAAGCTTCAGCGTGGGACTGCTCGGCTGGGGTTCCTTCTCCGGCGATCTGGCCCTGCGTTCGCTCGTTATGAGCGAGAACGCCGCGGCCGGCACGGGCGTCTGGAACTGGGGCCGCTACAGCAACCCCGAAGTGGACGAGCTGGTGCGCAATGCATTCGCGGCGCTCGACCCAGCCGTGCGCGAAAGCCTGACGCGCGAAGCCACCATCCGCGCCATGCGCGAGACCGCGATCATCCCGCTCTATCACCAGATCGCGAGCTGGGCGCTGCGTCGCGATCTCCGTTACGTGGCGCGCACCGACGAATTCACCCTCGCCTTCGACGTGCACAAGGAGGAAGCGCCATGACCGCTTTTCTGCTTCGCCGCGCGTTGCAGGCGCTGGCCGTGCTGTTCGTGATGTCGCTGCTGCTGTTCGCCGGTATCTACGCCATCGGCAATCCGGTGGAGATCCTCATCAGCCCGCAGGCCGACCAGCGCGACATCGAGGCGGCGACGAAAGCGCTGGGCCTGGATCAACCGCTGTGGCGGCAGTACCTCGCCTTTCTCGCCCATGCCCTGCGCGGCGATCTGGGCCAGTCCTTCGTCTACAACGTGCCGGCGCTGGAACTGGTGCTGTCGCGTCTGCCGGCGACGCTGGAGCTCGCGGTCGGGCCAAGGACAATCGCCAGCGGTATGGCCCGG
>QGUL01000398.1 GCA_003242425.1 Pseudomonadota bacterium
AGGGCGGGCTGATGCCGACGCGGTATTGCGCCGCGTCCCAGAAGCGCGAGGAATCGGGCGTCAGCGCCTCGTCCATCAGATAAACCTTGCCCGATTCGTCGGTACCGAATTCGAACTTGGTATCGGCGATGATGATGCCCTTCGTCGCCGCGTATTCGGCAGCGGTCCTGTAGAGCTCGAGCGTGGCCTCCTTCACCTGCCGCGCGTAATCGGCGCCGATGATGCGCTCGACTTCCTCGTAGGAAATGTTCTCGTCGTGCTGCCCCTTGTCTGCCTTGGTGGACGGCGTGAACAGCGGTTCGGGCAGTTTCTCCGCCTCGCGCAGGCCGGGCGGCAGCGGGATGCCGCACACCATGCCGGTCCTCTGGTAGTCCTTCCAGCCCGAGCCGATGAGATAGCCGCGCGCCACGGCTTCCACCTTCAGCGGCTTGAGCCGCCGCACGACGATGGCGCGCCCGGCCACCTGGTCGCGTTCCTCGGGCGCCACCACGGTCACCGGGTCGATGTCGGTCATGTGGTTCGGGATGATGTGCGCCAGCTTCTTGAACCAGAAGTTCGACATCGCGGTGAGGATCTGCCCTTTGCCGGGAATGGGCTGATCGAGGATGACGTCGAAGGCGGACAGGCGGTCGGTCTGGATGACGAGCAGCTTGTCCTCGCCGACGGCGTAAAGGTCGCGGACCTTGCCGCGATGGAGGAACTTCAGGCTCTTGATGTCGGATTGCAGCAGCGCGGCCATGGGCTAAGGATCGTAAGCAAGGGCGGACGGGCGGCCGCGCGAGGCGCACGCCTCGCGCGGCGTACGGGTGTCAGGCCGCTTTCTTCTCGAGCTCGGGCTTGTATTCGCCCTTGGCGGCCAGGCTGTTCATGCGCGCGCGGTGCAGCAGCGCGGCCTGTGCGGCGGCAACGTTGGCGGCGTTGCCGGCCCAGGTCTTGAGCGCCGGCGCCTGCAGGGCACGGCCGTAGGAGAAGGTCAGCGCCCAGGGGCCGCCGCCGAGCTGGTTCATGAGGCTCAGGTGCTCGGTCGCGATTTCGTCGCTCTGGCCGCCCGACAGGAAGGCGATGCCGGGCACCGCGGCCGGCACCGTGCGTTTGAGCGTCTGCAGAGTGCGTTCCGCGACTTCACGCGGGCTCGCCTGCTGCGGGCACTTCTTGCCGGAAATGACCATGGAGGGTTTCAGCACCATCTCTTCCAGCACCACGCGCTGCTTGAAGAGCTGCTCGAAGACTTCCTCCAGCACCCACAGCGTGACCTCTTCGCAGCGGTCGATGGTGTGGTCGCCGTCCATCAGCACTTCCGGTTCCACGATGGGCACCAGCCCGTTGTCCTGGCAGATCGCGGCATAGCGCGCCAGGGCATGCGCGTTGGTGTGGATGCACGTGCTGCTCGGGATGCCCGGGCCGATGTCGATGACGGCGCGCCACTTGGCGAACTTCGCGCCAAGCTGGACGTATTCCTGGCAGCGCTTCGCCAGGCCGTCCAGGCCCTCGGTCACGGTCTCGCCCGGGCAGCGGGCCAGGGGCTTGGCGCCCGCGTCCACCTTGATGCCCGGGATCATGCCGTTCTTCTCGAGCAGTTCGGGGAACGGCGTGCCATCCGCGGATTTCTGCCGCAGCGTCTCGTCGAACAGGATGACGCCCGAGATGTATTCGCCCAGACCCTTGGTGCTGAAGAGCATGTCACGATAGGCCCGGCGGTTTTCCTCGGTGCTCTCCAGGTTGATGGATTTGAAGCGCTTTTCGATCGTGCCAAACGATTCGTCGGCAGCGAGAATGCCCTTGCCGCGAGCGACCATGGCACGGGCCACGGCTGCAAGTGATTGGCTCATGTTCGGACTCCTCAAGATTGTCGGACAAGGGGCGAGCGCCCCCCGTTGTTGCCTGTTCCGGCCGCCTCAAGTACGAAGTACGCTCGCTCGAAGCGCCTGATCGATCTGCGCAGAAACCAGGCTGCACATGCACGAGAGCGGGTCATTTTACCTCTTCCCCTTAGCCTCGTCCCGCCGCGGCAGGCCGCCCGGTTTTGCGCAAGCCGGGGTGCAAAAAATGTGCAGGCCGCGGCTTGTGCCCGTACCGGGGCTGGCGCAAGGCGCGGCAGGCGCGCCTCCGGGAACGCTCAGGGACGGCGGCGTTCGCCCACCCGCACGATCTTCATGGTGTTGGTGCCGCCGGAAACGCCGATCGGCTCGCCGAACGTGACGACGATCAGATCGCCTTCCTTGACCACGCCGTTCTGCACCAGCACCTGCTCCGCCTCGTCCAGCAGCGCGTCGCGGTCGTGGCCGTGGTAGGTCACCGTGAGCGGGTACACGCCGCGGAACAGCGCCGCCCGTTCGCGGGTCGTGCTCTCGGGGGTCAGGGCGTAGATCG
>QGUL01000399.1 GCA_003242425.1 Pseudomonadota bacterium
CAACCATGTGCGGGGGGCAAATAAGCGGGGCCAAACCCCGGGGAAAAGTCATCCAGCGCAAAGCCTCGCCTTCGACGTAGTTCATGGCGACGTAACCGAACAGCAGGCCCACGGCGGCCAGCACCGCGTGCATGGCGAGCACGCTGTTGCGCGCCGCGATGTAGTGCGCGAGCTGCAGATGCGCGTAGCCGGCGGCGAACAGGCCGATCAACGCGAAAACGAACATCAGTGTCATGCGCCGCTCCCCGGCGTCGGTCGCCGCGCATGTGCGCCGGCGACGTTCATGTTCAAGTTCCTCAACCCGACACCGTCTCGCCGCCCATCTGCTCCAGCACGATGCCGGTGATGTACGACGAGTCCGCGTCCGAGGCGAGGAACACGTAGGCCGGCGCGATCTCTTCGGGCTGCGCCGCGCGGCCCATGGGCTTGTTCGCGCCGTGCTGCGCGATCTTCTCCGGCGGCTCACCGGTGTCGGCAGGATTCAAGGGCGTCCAAACCGGTCCCGGCGCGACCGCGTTCACGCGGATGCCCTTCTCCACCAGTTGCTGTGCGAGCACCTTGGTGAAGGCGTTGATCGCGCCCTTGGTCGCGGAATAGTCCGGCAGCAGCTTGTTGCCGATCAGGCCGGTTTCGGAGCTTGTGGCGATGATGGCGCTGCCCGGTTTCATGTGCGGGATCGCCGCCTTGCAGAGGTGGAAGTAGGCGTCGACGTTGGTGCGGAAGGTGCGCTGCCATTCCTCGTCGGTGATTTCCTCGAGGCTCGCCTTACGGTTCTGCCATGCGGCGTTGGAAACGAGGATGTCGAGCCGGCCGAAGTGGCGGACGGTGCGCAGCACCGCGTCGCGGCAGAACGTCGGTTCGGTCAGGTCGCCCGGCAGGCAGAAGCACTCCCGCCCCAGTTCCTCGATCGCCTCGCGCGTGACGTCCGCGTCGCGCTGTTCCTCCGGCAGGAACACGATCGCCACGTCCGCGCCTTCGCGCGCGTAGAGATAGGCCACGGCGCGGCCGATGCCGCTGTCGCCGCCCGTCACCAGCGCAACCTTGCCTTGCAGCTTGCCCGCCGCCTTGTAGCGCGGCGCGCGCCACTGCGGCTGCAGTTCCATCTCCGCCTCGATGCCGGGCTTTCGCAGTTTCTGCGCGGGATAAGGCGGCGACTGCTCCGCCTGCATCTGCGGCTTGCCGCTGTCCGGCTCGCTCATGGCTCGCTCCTTCTGGCATGTCCACGGGTGTTCAGCAGGCGCCGTTCCCGAGTGGGCCGCCCAAGTGCTAGACACAAAGCGAGACCCCAAGGAGAACCCTCATGCAGATTCCGCCCAACCAGCCGGATACGCCCGCGCCGGACGTCGATCCGCATCCCTATCCGGTGCCGCCCGACCGCGAACCGGAGATCCTGCCCGAAATCGATCCGCGTCCCGTCCCGCCGCCGGTGGAGCCGCCGCCCGACGAGCCGCCGCCCGTGCGCGCACGAAGCGTGCTCTTGTCTATGCGCCCGGCAACCCCAAAATAAAGCGACATGCCACCGTTCGATTCCGTCGGACCGGCCCCGCTCGTGCAAGCGGGGCGCAACTGTTGGCGTTTGGAGACGGCGCAGCGCATCGCCGTCCTCGTGGACAACGAAGCCTATTACGCCGCCGTGTACGAGGCGCTGCAGCGCGCCCGGCGCTCGATCCTGCTGCTCGGCTGGCATTTCGATCCGCGCGACCGCCTGCTGCGCGAGGGCGAGCACGCGGCCGAAAGCGCGATCGGCACAGTGCTGCAACGGCTCGCCGACGAGCGGCCCGGCCTCGACATCCGCATCCTCATCTGGGAAGTCGCGCTGCCGATGACGGTCAAGCGTGACCTCTATCCCAAGCGCGCGGCATCGTGGTTCCGCGACAACGTGCGTTTCGTGCTGGACGACCGTCATCCCATCGGCGCCTGCCACCACCAGAAGGTTCTGGTGATCGACGATCGGCTGGCGTTCGTGAGCGGCGACGACTTCGAAGGCAACCGCTGGGACAGCCGCGGCCATCTGGACCACGATCCGCGCCGGCGCGAGCACAACGGCGAACCGCATCCGCCCCGCCACAGCGTCACCCTGATGGTCGAAGGCGAAGCCGCACGCGCGCTCGGCGACCTGTTCCGCGAACGCTGGCTGCACGCCACCGGCGAAACGCTCGCGCCGCCCCCGATGCTGCCGCAAGGCGAACACTGGCCCGCGGACGTGGCGTCGCGCTTCGAGGTTTGCCCCGTGGCGCTCGCCCGCACCGTGCCGGAATACAAGGGCCTCGAAGCCGTCAAGGAAATCGAAGCCCTGGTGCTGGACGCCATCGCCAGCGCGCGCCGGCTGCTCTACATCGAGAACCAGTACTTCGCCTCCGAAAC
>QGUL01000400.1 GCA_003242425.1 Pseudomonadota bacterium
CGCAAATGTCCCCCGCGCGCTTTAACCCCGGTCCAGCGCAGCTTGCCGTGTACACGCGCGAGGACTGGTACGCGCCCATCGCCTCGGGCTCGAATCCCGCCGACGCGATGGTGGTCTGTCCTTGTTCCATGGGCACGCTCGCGGCCATCGCCAACGGCCTGTCCGACAACCTCATCGAACGCGCCGCCGACGTCGCGCTGAAAGAGCGCCGGCCGCTGATCCTGGTCACGCGCGAAACGCCGCTGTCGCTCATCCATCTCGAGAACATGACGCGCCTTGCGCGCGCCGGCGCGCTCATCCTGCCCGCCAATCCCGGTTTCTGGCACCGGCCCGCCACGGTCGAGGCCGTGGTCGACTACGTCGTCGCCCGCGTGCTCGACCATCTGCGCGTGCCGCACCGGCTGATGCAACGCTGGGGACGCGATTCGAACCACACGGAAGGCTAGCTTCATGGCAGAACGCACCGCGCTCGACATTCCCCTCTTTCCGCTTCACGCGGTGCTGTTCCCCGGCGGACGGTTGCCGCTGCGCGTGTTCGAGACGCGCTACATGGACATGACACGGGACTGCCTGCGCGAGGGCCAGCCTTTCGGCGTCTGCCTGATCAAGCACGGCAAGGAAGTGGGCGAGATCGCCGTCCCCGAAGACATCGGCTGCCTCGCCCACATCGCCGAATGGGACATGCAGCAGCTCGGCGTGCTGCACGTGCGCGCAAGCGGCGGCCTGCGCTTCCGCATCCTCGAGACACAGGCGAGCGGAAACGGCTTGCTGCGAGCAAGCGTCGAACCGATCGCGCCCGAGCCCGAGCTGTCCGTACCCGACCGGCTGCTCGGTTGCGCGAACCTCTTGCGTCTGGTGGCGGCCGACGGCGACAAGGTGCAGTTCGATCCGCCGCACCGCTTCGACGATGCCGCCTGGGTCGGCTACCGCCTGACCGAAATCCTGCCGGTGCCGCTCATCGCCAAGCAAAAACTGCTGGAGCTAAACGACCCCATCGTGCGGCTAGAGATCCTGCACCGTTTCCTGGAACAGCGCGGCCTGCTGACGTCCGGTTGAGCCGCCCAGCGCGCGCAGGATGCGCTTGACGGGCGTGGGCAGCGCCGCGCCGAGCGCCTCGTCCATCGGCAGCCACATCACGCCCGGTTGCGCGGCGCGCGGCCGCGCCTTCCGCACCTGCACCAGCACCGGCGTGATCAGCAGATGGAAATGCGTGAAGCTGTGGCGCAGCACCGCAAGGCGCTGCACGTCGCGGATCTCACAGCCGTAGAGCCGCTCGGCGCTGCGGCGGATCTCCCCCTCGTCTTCCGCCTCCGGCAAGCACCATAACCCGCCCCAGATGCCCACGGCGGGCCGCCGCTGCAGCAGCACTTCGTCGCCGTGCAGCAGCACGGCCATGTGCGTTTCGCGCGTGGGCAAGGTCTTGCGCGGCCGCGGTGTCGGCAGCTCGTGCACGCGGTTCTGCGCATACGCCGCGCAGGTCGACGCCACCGGACAGCGGTTGCAATGCGGCCGCTTGCTGAGGCAGATCGTCGCGCCGAGATCCATCGACCCCTGGATGTAGGCTTCGATGTCGCGCGCCGGCAGCAGCGATTCCGCCAGCGCCCAGAGCTTCTGTTCGACCGCGCGCTCGCCCGGATAGCCCTCCACCGCGAAATGCCGCGCCAACACGCGTTTCACGTTGCCGTCGAGAATGGCCGCGCGCGCGCCGTAGGCGAAACCGGCGATGGCGGCCGCGGTGGAACGGCCGATGCCCGGCAGCGCTTCGATGTCCGCGAGCCGCCGCGGAAAAACGCCGCCGTGCCGTTCGACGATCTGCTTCGCCGCGGCGTGCAGATTGCGGGCGCGCGAGTAGTAGCCGAGCCCGCTCCAGAGCCGAAGCACTTCGTTGATGTCGGCCTGTGCCAGGCTGCTGATGTCCGGAAAACGCTCGCGGAAACGCCGGTAATAGGGAATGACCGTCGCGACCTGCGTCTGCTGCAGCATGATCTCCGACAGCCAGATGGCGTAGGGATCGCGCGTGCGCTGCCACGGCAGGTCGTGGCGGCCGTGCGTGCGCTGCCAGGCGATGATGGCTTCGGCGAACTGCGACATGGCCCCTACTTGATGAGTCCGCGCAACAACTGTTCGCCGAGACCGCCGCGCGGCTTCTCCTCCTTCTTCTCGTCCTGCTTCTGCGCCTCGCCCGCGTCGCGCTGGCCGCCCAGGCGGCGTTCGAGCTGTTTGCGCAACTCCTCCTTCGCCCGGTCGGCGATCAGCGCCTGGGTGTCGAGTTTGTAGGTGAGCGCGTCCAGCGGCCCGCGGATCACGACCGGCACGGTGATGCTCGCCACCTGATCGAGACCCTTGCCGCCCTGCCCGGTGG
>QGUL01000044.1 GCA_003242425.1 Pseudomonadota bacterium
CCGTCACGCACGGGAGTCCGCACGCTGTCCTCTACGCCCCGTGTATGGCCGGGAGGGCACACCACAAAACCGGCGATCTCGGCGCCGAACACCGGATGACCGTAACGCGCATACACCTCCTGGTTCTGGTTGGCGTTGATGAGGATGTCGGCCACCTGCGGCGCGAGCCGTTCCAGCACCCATTCCACCATCGGCCGCTCGCGCAGCAATTGCAGGCCCTTGTCCACGCCGCCCATGCGGCGGCCCTGGCCGCCGGCCAGGACGAGTCCGGTGGTGTCGTTCACGCCGTTCACGCCAGCATCGTCGGCATGCTGGTCTTGAGGAACCGATGCCGGCCGGTGAAGAGCAGATAGTGCTTGTTGTAGGCGCGGCCGAACATGGTCATGTTGACCTTGTTCGCCACTTCCCAGCCCATGCGCGTGAGGCCAGAGCGCGAGACGAGGAAAGGAATGCGCATCTGCGCCGCCTTGATCACCATTTCCGAGGTGAGGCGGCCCGTGGTGTAGAAGATCTTGTCGGAGCCGTCCACGTCGTCGAGCCACATCTGCCCGGCGATGGCGTCGACGGCGTTGTGGCGGCCGACGTCCTCGATGAAATAGATCACTTCGCTCGCACCGTCGCCGTTGGTGAGGAGCGCGCAGCCGTGCACCGCACCCGCGGCCTTGTACACCGTCTCGCGCTTGCGCACCGCGTCGAGCGCCGCCCACAGCGTGTCTTCGCGCAGTTGCACGTCGTCGCGCAGCCTGATGCTGTCGATTTCCTCCATCAGATCGCCGAACACCGTGCCCTGGCCGCAGCCGGTGGTGACGGTGCGTTTCTCCATCTTACGGTCGAGGTCGGCGATGCCCTGACGCGTGGTGACAGCGACCGAGTTGGTCTCCCAGTCGACCTGCACCGCGGCGATCTCGTCGATCGAACGTACCAGCCGCTGGTTGCGCAGATAGCCGATGGCGAGCGCTTCCGGCGCCTGGCCCAGGGTCATGAGCGTCAGGATCTCGCGCTTGTCGAGGTAGAGCGTGAGCGGATTCTCGCCGGCGATGGAAGTGCGCAGCACTTCGCCGAACTCGTTCATCGCCTCAACCTCGAACGTGAGCGGACAGGTGGCGTGCGTGATGCTCGGTTTCATGGCTTTCCCGTGTCGGGGCGGAGCGCGCTATCCGCCGATGTAGGACATCTCGATTTTCTGCATGCGCGCCGTTTCCTTGGTGCGAATCTCGGAATAGCGATCGCTGCGCGCCTGCCAGATGGCGGCGATGGCGTCGGCGATTTCCTCGTCGCTCGCGCCGCCGCGCAGCAGCGCGCGGAAGTCGTAGCCGGCGCTGGCGAACAGACAGGTGTAGAGCTTGCCTTCGGTCGACAGCCGCGCGCGCGTGCAGGTACCGCAGAAGGCCTGCGTCACCGAGGAGATGACGCCGATCTCGCCGCCGCCGTCGCGATAGCGCCAGCGTTGCGCGACCTCGCCCTCGTAGTTCGGGTCGATGGGCTCCAGCGGCATTTCGGCGTCGATGCGGCGGATCACTTCGGCCGAGGGCACCACGTCGTCCATGCGCCAGCCGTTGGTGGCGCCCACGTCCATGAATTCGATGAAGCGCAGGATGTGCCCGCTGCCCTTGAAACGGCGCGCCATGTCGACGATGCAATGATCGTTGACGCCGCGTTTCACCACCATGTTGATCTTGACCGGCGTGAGACCCGCGGCCGCGGCCGCCTCGATGCCTTCCAGCACCTTGGCGACCGGGAATTCGACGTCATTGATGGCCTGGAACACCGCGTCGTCGAGCGAATCGAGGCTCACGGTGACGCGATCGAGCCCCGCGTCCTTGAGCGCGCGCGCTTTGCGCGCGAGCAGGGAGCCGTTGGTGGTGAGCGTGAGCTCCAGACCGCCGATGTCCGCCAGCATTTCGATCAGGCGTTCGATGTTGCGGCGGAGCAGCGGCTCGCCCCCGGTCAGCCGGATCTTGCGCACGCCATGCTGCTTGAACAGCCGCGCGAGCCGCACGATCTCCTCGAACGTCAGCACTTCCGAGTGCGGCAGGAAGGGGTGGTCCTTGCCGAAGACCTCCTTCGGCATGCAATAGGTGCAGCGAAAGTTGCAGCGGTCGGTGACCGAGATGCGCAGGTCGTGCAGGCGCCGCTGGCGCGTATCGCGCAAAGGTTCGCCGGGCGCGCGCAATACCCGCGCGCGCGGTATGGTCTTGTCGCGCCGGATATCGCGGATGGGAATGACTCGATTGCTCATGGCGCCTCGGCACCGCATTTGTACAAGGCCATGCCGCCGTGCTTGCTTCGCTTTGTGCACTGGAGGATCATGACCGCCACCGCCATTTTAAGCCACGGGCATGGACAGAACGAGTTTCGCGATGGGCGTGGTAATGGAACGCCGCATCCTCGCCAATCGCTGGCAGACCGAGCAATGGGTGCCGATCGCCGTCGATACCGATGCAGCGGAATCGGCGCCGCCGCAGCTGATCTATAAGGACATGTCCTGCGAGCGTTGGTTGCACCCCGGACTCGAAATGCGTCTTTATCGGGACGAGGCCGAAGGCTATTTTCTCAACTGCAGCACGGCACAGCCGGTGGTGTTCGTGTCCTGGCGCATGGAGGAGGACCGGGCGCGGCCCTGGCTGATCACCGCCAGCTACAACGAGGCGTCGCGTCTGCTCGATGCCGGCGAGCAGGTCGAAGGGGTGCCGATGCCGGAGCCGGTCTTGCGGGACGTTTCGGCTTACGTGCAGCTGCACTACAGGCCGCAGCCGAAGAAGCGGATCCGTCCGCCTTCATTCAGAGGAGCGCGTCGGGACGAATGAGCGACGAGACTTTTCTTGCACGCTGGATGCGCCGCAAGGCCGCGGCGCGCAAAGGGGCCGAAGTGCCCGCGGAAGAACGGGAGCCGCGCGAGCCCGCCATGGCGCCGGCTGTGTCTACGCCTGTGGCGGCATCCGAAACCGCTGCGCCGCCGGCGCAGCCCGCATCCGGGACTTCGCCGGGCGAGGGCGAGCAGACTGCGCAGTCCGAGTTGCCCCCGCTGGAGGAATTGCGCGGCATCGCCTCGGAGTACCGTGACTTCATGCGTCCCGAGGTCGACAAAGAGACGCGTATGGCGGCGTTGAAGCGGCTGTTCCACGATCCGCATTTCAACCGCATGGACGGGCTGGACGTCTATATCGACGACTACACCCAACCCGATCCCATTCCGCCTGCCATGCTGGCCGGGCTGCAGCACGCCCGCTCGCTGCTGTTCGACGAGCCGATCCCGCAAGCGCCTGTCGGCGAATCGACAGCGGCCGGCGAGACATCGGCCGAAACCACCGGTACCGAAGCAGACACTACGGCTGCGGGCCCGGAAATCCGCGCAAGTGAGGACAGCCCGGTAGCGAATGAAGGGGCGGAAGACGGCGGCAAGGACCACGCCGCGACTGTGAAAGAACCCAGCCGGCCTACCTGATGCCACCAGATGGTCGCTTACCCGGTTGTCCGCTCATAAACAATATTTTTTGTGGCATTGAGATTTTATTGGACCAATTACGCATTAGTGCTATGCTGTGTACGACATAGCACTTCTGTGCGACAGAGAAAGGGATGCAAGGCCGGCGGCTGAAACTCTGCAGTTGTAATGGCACCCTGCGTCTGGACGCTGCGGCGCTCCAACGGGCCCTGAGTGCCGACGCGTCGCTGAGCGTGCATGAGCAACTGTGCCGGCGCGAGATCGGGGCCTTCCAGGCCGACGCCGGCCACGACTGCTTGGTGGCCTGTACCCAGGAAGCGCCGCTGTTCAGCGAACTCGCCGCGGCCGCCGAAAGCCAGGCCGATCTGCGCTTCGTCAACATCCGCGAGCACGCCGGCTGGTCGGCCGAAGGCGATCAGGCCACGCCCAAGATCGCCGCGCTCATCGCCGCGGCCCAGCTCCCGGCGCCCGAGCCCGTTCCCAACGTCACTTACAAGTCCAACGGCCGTACGCTCATCCTCGGCCCCGCCGCGCTGGCGTTGCCCTGGGCCGAGCAACTCGCGTCGCAGCTCGAAGTCGCGGTGCTGATCACCGACGAGGCGCGCGGCGTGGAGCTCCCGGTGGACCGCCGCTATCCCATCTGGTCGGGCAAGGTTTCGAGTTTGCGCGGCTGGCTCGGCGCCTTCGAGCTGCAGTGGCAGCCGCGCAATCCCATCGACCTCGAGGTCTGTACGCGCTGCAACGCCTGTATCGCCGCCTGTCCCGAGCAGGCCATCGATTACAGCTACCAGATCGATCTCGACAAGTGCAAAGGTCATCGTGCCTGCGTGCAGGCCTGCGGCTCGATCCAGGCCATCGACTTCGAGCGCAACGCTGCGCCGCGTACCGCACAGTTCGATCTGGTGTTCGATCTCGGCGCCGCGCCGAGCATCACGGTTCCCTACAAACCGCAGGGCTATTTCGCCCCGGGACCGGATCCGCTCGCCCAGGGGCGTGCCGCGGCGCAGCTCGTCTACATGGTGGGCGAGTTCGACAAGCCCAAGTTCTTCCAATACGACGCCAAGCGCTGCGTCCACAGCCGTTCGAAGAAGGAGGGCTGCAGCAACTGCATCGAGGTCTGTTCCACCGGCGCCATTGCCCCGCACGGCGACGGCATCCGTGTGGAGCCGCATCTTTGCGCGGGCTGCGGCGCCTGTACGAGCGTGTGCCCCAGCGGGGCGATCACCTACGCCTATCCGCGCGTGGCGGAGACCGGCGCGCGGCTGAAGAGGATACTCTCAGTCTACCGCGCCGCGGGCGGCGAGCATGCGGCGCTGCTGTTCCACAACGCCGCGGACAGCCGCGAGCTCATTGCGCGGCTCGCGCGCCAGGGCCGCGGTCTGCCCGCGCGCGTCATCCCGGTGGAGCGCTGGCATCCGGCCTCGGTGGGCATCGATCTGCTGCTCGGCGCCGTGGCCTACGGCGCAAGCCAGGTGCTGTTGTTGCTGACCCGCAAGGAGGCGGACGAATACGGGGCGGCGCTGGAACGCCAGCTCGGCTATGCCGAAGCGATCCTGCAGGGACTCGGCTATACGGGCGAGCATTTCCGCATCCTCGTTCCCGACGGCATCGCCGCGCTGGAGCACGCGCTCTGGACGTTGACACCCGCCGCCGCGCCCGCGGAAGCCGCGCGCTTCGATCTCGGCAACGACAAGCGCAACACGCTGGACTTCGTCTTCGATCATCTCGCGCGCCACGCGCCGCAGCCGGCCGAGGAAATCGCGCTGCCTGCCGGCGCGCCCTTCGGCCGCGTGAACGTGGACATCGGCAAATGCACCTTGTGTCTGGCCTGTGCGAGCGCCTGTCCGCAGTCGGCGCTGGTGGACGGCCGCGACGTGCCGGCTTTGCGCTTCATCGAACGCAATTGCGTGCAATGCGGGCTGTGCGTGAACACCTGTCCCGAGGACGCGCTGTCGCTCACGCCGCGGCTCGTGCTGGCCGACTACGCGAAGAAGGAGGTCACGCTCAACCAGGCCGATCCCTTCCATTGCGTGCGCTGCGGCACGGCATTCGGCACCAAACAGGTGGTGGAGAGCATGCTCGGCCGGCTGAGCACCCACTGGATGTTCAGCGACGAGCGCGCGCGGCGCCGGCTGCAGATGTGCGCCGACTGCCGCGTCATCGACATGATGGAAGCCGAGGAGGAATCCTCGGCCCTGAAACAGTGAGAGGCAGACCGTGAGCACCGTGCCGCTGCAGACCCTGAACCCCGAAGCGCAGGCGCGTGCCGACTGGTATGCCTTTCTGGCACGCATCTGGTACGGCGGCCCGGACGCGCAACTGCTCGCCGCCATGGCGGGTGCGGACGACGTGGTGGCCGAACATCCGGAAGCGCCGCTCGAGCAGGCCTGGCGGCGGCTTGCGCAGTCCGCGCAGGTGATCGACGCCGAAACGGCGTGCATCGAGTACGACAGCGTCTTCGTCGGCACGGGCAAGGCCGAGGTGACGCTCTACATGGCGCACTACCTGCCCGGCGAGACGGGCAAGGACAGGTACCTGGTCCAGTTGCGCCAGCTTCTGCAGCAATGGGGGCTGACGCGCGTCGAAAAGGCGCGCGAGCCCGAAGACCATCTGGCCGCGTTGTGCGAGGTGATGCGCCATCTCATCCTCGCCGGTGGTCCGGAAGAGCGCACGCTCGACCGGCAGGCGGAGCTGTTCAAGCGTTTTCTCGCACCGGGGTACGCGGCGTTCGCGGCCGCGGTGCGCGAATCGAGCGCCAATTTCTACAAAAACGTCGCAGGTTTCACCGAGACGTTCTTCCGCATCGAGGAACAGTCGTTCCAGATGCTGTAACTCATTGCCAAGTGAGGAGACAGACATGGCCGAACCGAAACTGAGCCGCAGAAAGTTCATGCTTTCAGTCGGGGCAGGCACCGCGGCAGCCGCGGCGGTGGTCGCCGCCAAAGCGGTGCCGCAAGCGAACGCAGCGCAGCAGGCGCAGGCGCCCGCGCGCAAGGGTTACCAACTGAGTGAACACGTGCGGAAGTACTACCGCACCACCCTCGTCTGAATAGGAGGTGGCCATGTTGTTGACTAAGAAAAGCGGCAGCGGAGCTTCCGCGCGGCCCGGCGCGCTGGCGCAGGGGCTTGCCGCGGCGCTCGGCGAGACCATCGACCGGCGGACTTTCCTCAAGCGTTCGGGCATCACGGTCGGCGCCGGGGCATTCGCGGCGCAGTTGCCCTTCAACATGATCACCGAGGCGAAGGCGCAGCAGAAACCCGCCAATGCGCCGAAGGTGGAGGTCAAGCGTACGGTCTGTACCCACTGTTCGGTGGGCTGCGCGATCGACGCGGTGGTCGAGAACGGTGTCTGGGTGCGTCAGGAGCCGGTGTTCGATTCGCCCATCAACCTCGGCGCGCATTGCGCCAAGGGCGCGTCGGTGCGCGAGCACGGCATGACCGAACACTCGCACCGCCTCAAGTATCCGATGAAGCTGGTGAACGGCAAGTATCAGCGCATCAGCTGGGAGCAGGCGATCGACGAGATCAGCAAGAAGATGCTGAAGATCCGCGAGGAGTCGGGCCCCGACGCGATGTACTTCATCGGCTCTTCGAAGCACTCCAACGAGCAGGCCTACCTGCTCTGCAAGTGGGTGCGGCTGTGGGGCACGAACAACTGCGACCACCAGGCGCGCATCTGCCACTCCACGACCGTCGCGGGTGTGGCGAACACCTGGGGCTACGGCGCGATGACCAACTCCTACAACGACATGCACAACGCCAAGGCGATCCTCTATATCGGATCGAACGCGGCGGAGGCGCATCCGGTGTCGATGCTGCACGCGCTGCATGCCAAGGAGAACGGCGCCAAGGTCATCGTCTGCGATCCGCGCTTCACGCGTACCGCGGCCAAGGCCGACCAGTACATCCGCTTCCGTTCCGGTACCGACATCGCCGTGCTGTTCGGCATGCTGTACCACATCTTCAAGAACGGCTGGGAGGACAAGGAGTACATCTCCAAGCGCGTCTACGGCATGGACAAGGTGCGCGAGGAAGTGCTCAAGACCTGGACGCCCGAGGAGGTCGAGCGCGTGAGCGGCGTGCCCGAGGCGGAGCTCTACAAGGCGGCCGAGACCATGGCCAAGAACCGGCCCTCGACCATCGTCTGGTGCATGGGGCAGACGCAGCACACCATCGGTAACGCCATGGTGCGCGCCTCCTGCATCCTGCAGCTCGCGCTCGGCAACATCGGCGTCTCGGGCGGCGGTGCCAACATCTTCCGCGGCCACGACAACGTGCAGGGCGCGACCGACGTGGGCCCGAACCCGGACTCGCTGCCCGGTTACTACGGCATCGCCGAAGGGGCGTACAAGCACTGGTGCCGGGTCTGGAACGTCGATTTCGAGTGGCTGAAGGGACGCTTCGCCGCGCCGGAGATGATGACCAAGCCCGGCATCACGGTGTCGCGCTGGATCGACGGCGTGCTCGAGAAGAACGAGATGATCGACCAGGGGCCGAACATCCGCGGCGTGTTCTACTGGGGCCATGCGCCGAACTCGCAGTCGCGCGGCCTGGAGATGAAACGCGCGATGGACAAGCTCGATCTGCTGGTGGTGATCGATCCCTATCCGTCGGCGACCGCGGCGATGGCGGCGATGCCCGGCAACCCCGAGGATCTCAACCCCAACCGCGACGTCTATCTGCTGCCGGCAGCCACGCAGTTCGAGACTTCGGGCTCGTGCACGGCTTCCAACCGGTCGCTGCAGTGGCGCGAGAAGGTCATCGATCCGCTGTTCGAGTCGAAGACCGACCACGAGATCATGTACCTCTTCGCGCAGAAGCTGGGCTTTGCCGATCAACTCGTCGGCAAGCGCGACGGCAAGCAGAACATCCAGGTCGTCAACAACGAACCGGTGGTCGAGGACATCCTGCGCGAGATCAACCGCGGCACCTGGACCATCGGCTACACCGGCCAGTCGCCCGAGCGGCTCAAGGCGCACATGCGCAACATGCACGTGTTCGACGTCAAGACGCTGCGCGCCAAGGGCGGCGTGGACAAGGAGACGGGCTACGTGCTCGACGGCGACTACTTCGGCCTGCCGTGGCCGTGCTACGGCACGCCGGAGCTGAAGCACCCCGGCACGCACGTGCTCTACAACAACGAGCTGCACGTGATGGAGGGCGGCGGTTGCTTCCGCGCCAACTTCGGCGTGGAGCGCGACGGCGTGAGCCTGCTTGCCGAGGACGGCTCGCATCCCAAGGGCAGCGACATCACCACCGGCTATCCCGAGTTCGACCACGTGCTGCTGAAGAAGCTCGGCTGGTGGGATGAGCTCACCGAAGAGGAGAAGAAGGAGGCCGAAGGCAAGAACTGGAAGACCGACCTCTCGGGCGGGATCATCCGCGTGGCCATGAAGCACGGCTGCCATCCCTTCGGCAACGCCAAGGCGCGCGCCATCGTGTGGAACTTCCCCGATCCGATCCCGGTGCACCGCGAGCCGCTGTACAGCCCGCGTCCGGACCTGGTCGAGAAGTACCCGACCCACGACGACAAGAAGGCGTTCTGGCGCCTGCCAACGCCCTTCAAAAGCGGCAAGGGAAAAAACCGCGAAACACGAAACAAATTCCCAACCGGGCCAACAAG
>QGUL01000401.1 GCA_003242425.1 Pseudomonadota bacterium
TTCTTCGCGCATCCACAAATGGACGGACGACCCAAATCAAGGACTTACAAATGGCGAGGCCACGACTGCCGCAGGCGAAGGCGGAAGCGTCCGGCGCTGCGCTGAAAAACCCCGGTCGGTTCAAGGACCGGCGGGCCCCCAAGAACACGCGCCCGGTCGGCAAGCCCTACAAGGGCATGACCGATGATGAGGTGCGGTATTGGAACGAACTGGTGGCGGAGCTGCCGTGGTTGCACTCGGGTCATCGGGTGCTGCTGCGGGTTGCGTGCCGTCTGGCGGCGGGGTTGGACGGGGATGACTTCGGGGTATCAAAGGCCCAGGCGCTGAGTTCGATCCTGTCGAAGCTGGGCGCGACCCCTGTGGATGAGACGAAGGTAATGCATGGGGACGGCGACGGCGACGAAGATCCAGCCGAGGCTTTCTTCGCTCGACCGAATTAACGACTACGCAGAGGGCGTGCTGTCCGGTGCGATTGTCGCCGGGCCGCATGTGCGCAATGCGTGTCGTCGGCACTTCGATGACCTAGAGAAAGGCGCAGAGCGCGGGCTTTGGTTCGATGTTGAGGCGGCGGATCGGGTTTTCGGGTTCTTCGAGAACGTTCTACGGCTGAGTGAGGGGCAGTTCGAGGGGTTGCCGTTCCAACTGCATCCATCTCAGGCGTTCATTGTCGGCAGCCTGTTCGGCTGGAAGCGGGCAGACGGGACTAGGAGGTTTCGCCGAGCCTACATCGAACAGGGGAAGGGTAACGGCAAGTCCCCGATGGCCGGCGGGATCGGCCTTTACGGGATGCTCGGCGACGGCGAGGCCGGTGCGCAGGTGTACGCGGCGGCAGCCAAGCGGGAGCAGGCCGGGATCCTGTTCGCCGACGCGGTGAAGATGGTGCGGGCATCGCCTGCGCTGGCGAAGCGCGTTGAGTTCAGCGGCGGACCGGGCCGCGAATACAACATGGCGCACCATGCGTCCGGAAGCTTCTTCCGGCCCGTGTCGCGTGATACCGGCAAGTCCGGCTCCGGCCCGCGCCCGCATTTCGTGCTGGCGGACGAAGTCCACGAGATGCCGGACGGCAAGATTCTGGAGATGCTGGAGCGCGGCTTCAAGTTCCGCCGCCAGCCGCTCCTTTTCATGATCACGAACAGCGGGTCGGATCGTAATTCGATCTGCTGGGCCGAGCACGAGTGGGCGGTTCGCGTTGCGGCGGGCAATAGGGAGGACAACCCGGACAACGCAATCGCCTACCTGGGCGAGCCGATTGATGACGCGACATTCAGCTACGTTTGTTCGCTGGATGAGGGGGACGACCCCCTGAACGATCCGTCCTGCTGGGCGAAGGCAAACCCGCTGCTCGGCGTTACGATCACGGAGGAATATCTAGCCGGGGTGGTCGCGCAGGCCAAGAACATCCCGGCCAAGCAAAACGGCATCCTGAGGCTTCACTTCTGCGTGTGGACGGACGCGGACGCGGCATGGATGAGCCGTGAGGCTCTTGAGCCGTTGCTCGCGGACTTCGACCCTGCGGAGCATAAGGGCAAGGAGATTTCGGTTGGCCTTGACCTGTCGCAGAGCCGAGACATTACGGCTGCGGCGTTTGTCGCCAAGACAGGCGAGGTCGAAGTCGAGGGCATTGACAAGGATGGGCAGGTCCGTCGGCTGGTTAAGCCTACGTTCGATGCCTGGATCGAGGCGTGGACGCCGGGCGACACGATGCACGCCAGGGCCGACAAGGACAAGATCCCTTATCCAGTCTGGGCAAGCCAAGGCTTCATCCATGCGCCCAGTGGCCAGAGCATCAGCTACCGCCACGTCGCGCAAACGCTGGTAGAGTATGCGCGGGACTACAAGATCCGCATGGTGGCGTATGACCGCTATGCGTACCGGCGATTTGAGGAAGATGCTGCCGAGCTTGGTCTGACGCTGCCGTTCGTGGAGCACCCGCAGGGGGGCACCAAGAAAGGCAAGCCGACTCCGGAGATGGAGGAAGCGGCCAAGGGTTCCGGCAGGGTAGCGGAGGGGCTGTGGTTCCCCGGCTCCCTGCGGTTGCTGGAAGAGGCGATGCTGGAGGGAAGGGTCCGGCTGAAAAGGAACCCGGTTCTGATTTCGGCACTGATGTCGGCGGTGGTAGAGCAGGACAAGTGGGACAACCGATGGCTTGCGAAGCAGCGGTCTTTCAACAAGATCGACGCGGCGGTGGCGCTGGTGATGGCGTTCGGCGCGGCTAACGCTATGCAGGTTGAAAAGAAGCCGCTGGTCATGCGGTGGATCTGACGGCGAATCTAGAGAGATTGGATATGCAGAACCGGGCGATGATTGACCTGTCGATCAGGTCGGTTGACGACGACGCGCGACAGATTGAAGGCTGGGC
>QGUL01000045.1 GCA_003242425.1 Pseudomonadota bacterium
CCCCCACGAGGCGCAAGTCGGGGCCCTTCGCCCAGGCGATGAACCCGGGGCGTATTGCGCCAGCCGCCGGGTCGTCGGGCAGGCCGCGGACGAAGGACTGGGCGATCTTGAGGTAGTCGAGCGGAAAACGCTTGAGGTAGTTGAGCGACGAATAGCCGGTGCCGAAGTCGTCGACCGCGATTTCCACGCCGAGCGACTTGATCTGGCTGAGGATCGAAGCGGTGCGTTCGGGATTCTCCATCAGCATGCTCTCGGTGACTTCGATCTCCAGCCAGCGCGCCGAAACGCGGGTCTCCATCAGCACGGCGTACAACTTCTGCGCGAGCAAGGGATCGCGGAACTCGCTCGCCGGAAGGTTCACGGCCACGCGTCCGACGTCGACGCCCGCGTCCTGCCAGACGCGCCGCTGCCGGCAGGCCTCGTGCAGCACCCACTCCGTCAGCCGTCCCATCAGCCCCGCCTCTTCCGCCACCGGGATGAATTCGTTCGGCGGGATGAGGCCGCGTTGCGGATGCCGCCAGCGCACCAGCGCCTCCACGCCGGCGATGGAGCCGTCGGCGAGCGACCAGCGCGGCTGATAGTACAGGCACAGTTCGTCGCGCTCGAGCGCCTGGCGCAGGCCGTTGGCGATGTAGAGGTACTGGGTCGCGCGCGCGTTCATCTCGCGCGAGTAGAAACGGAACGCGTTGCGTCCTTCCTCCTTCGCGCGGTACATCGCCGCGTCGCTGTTCATGAACAGCACTTCCGGATCGGTGCCGTCCTCGGGATAGCAGCTGATGCCGATGCTGGCAGTGATATAGAGCTCCTGGCCCTGGATGTGCAGCGGCTTGCCCAGTTCGTCGAGCAGCTTCTGCGCCACCCTCGCCGCGCCATGGTTGTCGTCGATGCTGTCGAGAAGAATGCCGAACTCGTCGCCGCCGAAACGCGCGACCGCGTCGACTTCGCGCAGGCTGGCGCGCAGCCGCTCGGCCACCGCGCGCAGCACCTCGTCGCCGGCGGCGTGGCCCAGCGAGTCGTTGATGCTCTTGAAGCGGTCGACGTCGAGCAGCATCACGGCCAGCCGCGCGCCGCTGCGCGCGGCGCGCATGATCGCCTCGGCGGTACGCTTCTGGAACGAGATCCGGTTGGGCAGGCCTGTCAGCGCATCGTGGTGCGCCTGATGATGGAGCTGCTGCTCGTAGCGCTTCAAAGAGGTGATGTCGGTACAGATGCCGACGAAGTGGGTGGGCACGCCCGCCTCGCTCTTGACGACGTTCAGCCGCAGATACTGCGGATAGACTTCGCCGTTCTTGCGCCGGTTCCAGACTTCGCCCGACCATTCCCCGGCGCGGTGCACTTCGTTCCAGAGCTCGGCCGCGAATCCCTGATCGTGGCGGCTCTCGTCGAAGATCGGCGCGGCCTCGCCATGCACCTCCTCGGGCGCGTAGCCGGTCATCTTGCAGAACGCCGTGTTGACCGAAATCGTCGTGCGATCCTCGGCCATGACGACGACGCCGTCGCCGATGTTCTCGAAGGCCTTGGCCGACAGGCGCAACTGCTCCTCGGCGCGCCGCCGGTCGGCCAGATCGCGCGCCACCCCGACCACGCCGATGACGGCGCCGCGGTCGTCGTGCACCGGAGCCCGGAAGATCTCGACCGGATGCTTCACGCCGTCGCAAAACGGCATGATGAACTCCTCGACGCGGCCCGGCGCCACGCCCCGGATGACGGCCAGATCGCCGGCACGGTAGCGTTCGGCGATGTCGGCCGGGAAGAGATCGGCGTCCGTCTTGCCGACCATCTGCTCGGGCGCGAAACCGAGCGCCGTCGCGTACGCACGGTTGACCGCGAGATAGCGCGAGTCGAGGTCCTTGAACCAGGCGGCATCGGGAATGTTGTCGAGGATGGTCTGCCGCTGCAGGGCCTCGGTGCGGCGCAGGGCCTCGATGCGCCGCTGTTCGGTGATGTCGCGGAAGTACCAGACGCGCCCGTAGTATTCGCCATGGGGCGCGATCACCGGCGCGCCGTAGTAGTCGATGTTGCGGCCGTCTGCGGTTTGCAGCTCGCCGGTGTGCACGACCAGCGTGCCCTCGTCGTCCAGCTCGAACTCGCGGGGCATCTCGTTCAGATGCACGCGCAGCAGCTCGGCAAGGCGCGTTCCCTGCTGCCGGTCGCAGACGACGAGGCTGCCCCACATTTCGCGGAAGCGGCCGTTGCAGGATACGACCTTGCCGTTCTGAACCAGCGCAATGGCGTCCGGGGAGGCTTCGCGCTGCGTCTCCAGCACGGAGCGGTGGTAGGCGATCCGTTCCCGGGCGCGGCGCTGGCGGGCGAGCGCCGCAAGCAGCGCCACGGCGGAGAGGGGATGAAGAAGGTCGTGGCGAAGGCGATAGCGCGCTGCACCCGCCGGCGCTCGTAGAACGGCGCGAGCGCATCCTCGATCGCAAGCCCCACCGACACGAACACGCCGAAGGCCTCGAGCGTGCGGTAGCTGACGTAACGCGGGGTGTTCTCGAACTGACCGGTGCCGACGAAATCGCCCACCGGCGCCTCGCGCAAGGCGTTCATCAGCAGCCCGCCGCGGATGTCGCTGTCGAAGCTGTCGACGCTGCCGGCGCGGCGCGCCAGCACGTAGCCCTTCAGGTCGCCGAGCATCACCGAGCCGCGCGGACCGAAATCGTCGACCTGGTAGAAATCGATGAAGTACGCCGGTTCGACGCCGGCGATGACCGCCCCGCCGAAGCCGCCGTCGGCCTTGCGGATCGGTACGGCGATGGGAATGATCCACTTGTGGCTGAGCCGGCCTTTCACGGGTCTGCCGATCGCGATCCTGCGCGCGGGATCACCGCGCAGCGCCTGGAAATAGTCGCGATCGCTCATGTCCATGCGCCGGTTGGTGGCGCTGGCGAGCACCAGATCACCGGTTTCGTCCAGCACGCCGATGCTCTGCAGCATGCTGGAATCGAGCGCACCCTGCTCGCGCAGCCTATAGAGATCGAGCCCGTTGCCCTGCCGTTCGTATTCGTCGGCGACACGGTCCAGGGTCTGCTGCACCGCACGCAGCGTTTTCTCGGTGTGCTGTTCCAGCACCCGCGCGAGCATCGAGCTCTGCTTGACCGCCGCGGACACTGCGGCCTCGTATTCGTACCTGACCCGTTCGTTGTACAGGAGCCAGACCAATGCGAGTAGCACCGCCGCGACCGCGAGGACCACGAGGCTCCATCCGTCCAGAGTTCTTCTTTTGTGAGCTTGCACCGGCTACTCCCGAAACAACGCCGGCTCCATGCCTGGCACACCGGCCGGATTGTATGCGCCGGTGCGCGGTGTCCGGATGACTTATTCCCTTATCGGGTGAAAGGTTTGGAACATGCTGCCGAAGATGTCCGCATACAGGAAAAAATCCCCAGTCGACGTGATATCCGGTTCGGCGGAAAATCTCATAAGCGACCTGCGGGCGAATTGATCTAGGTCCAATCCGCGGCATCCGGTTGGGATAAGGTCCGGACCATGTACCTCACCCTCAAGCACATCCACGTCACCGCTGTTGCGCTCAGTTTCGCGCTGTTCGCATTGCGGGGCGTCTGGATGCTCCGCGATTCCGCACGGCTGCAGCGCCGCTGGGTGCGCATCGTGCCGCACGTCGTGGATACCGTCCTGCTGGCAGCCGGCGTTTCGCTGGCGGTGCTGCTGCGTCAGGTGCCCGGCGAGAGCGCGTGGCTGACGGCGAAACTGATCGCTCTCGCCCTCTATATCGGCCTGGGGAGCGTCGCGCTGAAGCGCGGCCGTACCCGGGGCATACGCGCGGCGGCATGGCTCGCCGCGCTGGCGGTGTTCGGCTATATCGTGGCCGTCGCCCTGACCAAGGACCCGCTGCCATGGACCGGGGTATGAGCCTCAATACCGCCCTGCCGCCCGGCGCACCGTCCCGCTCGACCTGGCAGATCTGGACGGCGGCGCCGCATCGGGTGATGTTCCTGCTCGGCGTGACGCAGACCGTCCTGACCGTCGCATGGTGGCTGATCGATCTCGGCGGACGTTACGCCGGGTGGTACGCGGCACCGTCATGGACCGTGCCGCCGGGCTGGGCGCATGCCTTCCTCATGGTGTATGCGCTGTTCCCGCTGTTCGTGTTCGGCTTCACCATGACCGCCGTCCCCAACTGGACGGGACGGCGCCTCGACCGCCCGGCATGGCTCGGCACGGCCGTTCCGCTGGCGGCGGGGATCGCGCTGTTCTACGCCGGCCTCGTCCTCGATCGCGGCCTGGCCGCGCTGGGCGTGGCGTTCATGCTCGCCGGCTGGCTCACGGGTGTGTTCCATCTTGCGCGGCTGGTCGCCGCGAACCGGGCCAAGGACAAACACGCGCTCGGTCTGGTGGTGGTGCTGTGCATCGGGGCAGCGGGCGTGGCGCTGTTCGGCTGGTCGCTCCATAGCGGCGACTGGCGTCATGCGGAAGTTTCGCGGCGCGCTTCGATGTGGCTCTTTCTGCTGCCGCTGTTCATGGTGGTGAGCCACCGGCTGATCCCGTTCTTCTCCAGCCGCGTCATCCGTGATTACGTGATCTACCGCCCCAGGGGATCGCTGCTGATGCTGGCGACGGGTTGCGGCGCGCATTTCCTGCTCGAACTGTACGCCCTCACGCAATGGACCTGGCTGGTCGATTTTCCGATGGCCGCGTGGGTGGGCTATCTTGCCCTGCGCTGGGGCCTGACGCAGAGTTTCCGCGTCAAACTGCTCAGCATGCTGCACCTGGCGCTGGTGATGCTGGCAGCAGCGCTCGCGTTCCACGGGGTCGCCAGTCTCGCCGAGTTGCTGGGCTATCCGGGCCTGTTCGGGCTGGGCCCGCTGCACGCGCTCGCGATCGCGTATTTCACCGCCATGACGGTGGCGATGGTGTCGCGCGTCTCGCTGGGCCATTCCGGCCGCGCCCTGGAAGCGGACCCGCTCACCTGGCGCTGCTTCCAGGCCGTGCTCGCCGTGGCGCTGATCCGCGTCGTGAGCGACTTCGCATTCCTGCCCGCAGGCGCGCGTATAGGATTGCTGCTCGCCGCCGCGGCCGCCTGGCTGGCCGTGCTCGGCCCGTGGAGCGCGCGCTACGCGCCCATGTATCTGCGTCCCCGCGCGGACGGCAAACCGGGGTAGACTGATGAACGCCATGCAGTTCCAACCGCTACAACATGCCGCACCGGGTTTCGACGACCCGATCGGTCTGCTCAAGGCCTGCCACATGCGCATCGAGCAGCGCTGCGCGCTGCTGTCGCGCATCATGGAGCACATGGCCAAGCACGGCGCCGATCAGCAGGCCAAGCAGGCCTGCGGCATGGTGATGCAGTACTTCGACACTGCAGCACCGCAGCATCACTGCGACGAGGAAGAGGATCTCTTCCCGGCGTTGCTGCGTCACGCCAAGCGTTCGCAGAAGAAGAAACTGCGGATACTGATCCAGGACCTGGAAGCCGACCACGTCGAAATGGAACGGGCGTGGCGAACGCTGCGGGCGAACCTGGAGGACGTGATCGCGGGCCGCTCGCAGGCGCTCGACCCGGATATCGTCGACCGCTTCCAGACCATTCATTTCGCGCACATCCAGCGCGAGGAAGCCGAGGCCTTCTCCATCGCGGCCGAATGCCTGCCGCCCGAGGTGCTGGAACGGATCGGCCGCGCCATGGCCGCGCGGCGCAACGTCTCCTACCCCGACGCCGGGCCGCTCGCCTCGACGCAGTCCTCGCCCGGGCAGTCCGCCAGCCCGGCCTGAGCACGGCTCCGCTCAGAGCCGCCATTCCGGAAAGCGTTCGCGCAGCCGCCCCAGCATGCGCGCCGTGTGCGAACCGGGCCAGTAGACGCGCGCACAGCCCGGACAGCGGCGCACGAGCGCGATCGGCATCTCCAGGCCGCGCGGCACGCGCAGGCGGTACTCCTCCTCGCTCACCGGCTGCAGGGGCGTATTGCAAACCATGCAGCGCGTGAAGCACGCGGCAGGCGCTTCGATGCGGCAGGCGCTCACCACTTCGCGCAGTTGCAACAGCGGATCGTCCGATACGATGCGCAGCACGCGCGCCGGACGCAGATGCTCGATCAGATGGCGGTCGCGCGTGAGCACGATGCGCCGTTCGTAATCGGCGCGCATCACCAGGCTGTGGTCGTCGGCCGCGGCGTCGTACCAGGTGTCGTAACCCAGCATGCGCAGCCAGCGCGCCAGCCGGCCGAGCATGGCATCGGCGAGGAAACGGTACGCTTCGTTCGCTGCGTCGTTCATCGTCCCCTGCGCGCGGCGGAACCGGATGTCGCGCCGATGTGACGGTCATCAAACCCGCTCCCGTACGTCCGCGCCATCATCGCGCTCCGATGAAACCCGAACTCGTTTGCCCTGCAGGCACCCTGCCCGCCTTGAAAGCCGCGATCGACGCCGGTGCCGATTGCGTCTATATCGGCCTGCCCGACGATACCAATGCCCGCAACTTTCCCGGCCTGAACTTCGACCTCGCCAGCGCCCGCGAAGGCATCCGCTACGCGCACGCCGCGGGACGCAAGGTCTTTCTCGCCATCAACACCTACGCCCAGGCGGCGGCCATGGAGCGCTGGCACCGCGCGGTGGACACCGCGGCCGATCTCGGCGTCGACGCGGTCATTCTGGCCGACCCGGGACTCATGCGCTATGCCGCCGCGCGTCATCCGCAACTGCGTCTGCATCTGTCGGTCCAGGGTTCGGCCACCAGCGCGCCGGCGATCAACCTCTACGCCCGCAGCTTCGGCATCCAGCGCGCGGTGCTGCCGCGCGTGCTGTCGATCCAGCAGGTCGAACAGGTGGTGCGCGATGCGCAGGTGGAGATCGAGGTGTTCGGCTTCGGCAGCCTGTGCGTGATGGCCGAAGGACGCTGCCAGCTCTCGGCTTACACCACCGGCCATTCGCCCAATACGCACGGCGTCTGTTCGCCGGCGAGCGCCGTACGCTGGGAACCGCGCCCCGACGGCATGGATGCGCGGCTGAACGGTGTGCTGATCGACCGCTTCCGCCACGACGAGCGCGCCGGCTATCCCACCGTCTGCAAGGGCCGTTTCGCGGTGGGCGAGGACACCTATTACGCCATCGAGGAGCCGGTGAGCCTCAACACCCTCGCCCTGCTGCCCGAGCTCATGCGCATCGGCGTGGCGGCGATCAAGATCGAAGGCCGCCAGCGCAGTCCCGCCTACGTCGGGCAGGTGACGCGCGCCTGGCGCGCCGCCATCGACGCCTGTGCGCGCAATCCGGCGCGCTTCGCGCCGGAGCCGTCCTGGCAGCAGGCGCTCGCGCGCGTCGCCGAAGGACAGCAGGTCACGTTCGGCGCCTTCGAGCGCCGCTGGCGATGAAGCGCCAGACAGTTCGCCATCGATCATCATGCGAATTTCCCTCGGTCCCCTGCTCTATTACTGGCCGCGCCGGACGGTGCTCGATTTCTACGCCCGCGTCGCCGACAGCGCGGTCGATACCGTCTATCTGGGCGAGGTCGTCTGCAGCCGCCGCCACGAACTGCGCACCGACGACTGGCTCGCGCTCGCGCGCGAGCTCAAGACCGCCGGCAAGCAGGTGGTGCTCTCGACCCAGGCACTGGTCGAATCGCCGGCCGATCTGCGCGCCGTACGGCGGATCTGCGGCAACGACGAATTCCTCGTGGAAGCGAACGACGCCACGGCGCTCGCCTGCCTGGCGGAGGCCGGCGCCTTCATCGCCGGGCCGCATCTCAACGCCTACAACGGCGACACGCTCGCGTGGCTCGCCGAGCTCGGCGCGGTACGCTGGGTGATGCCTGTGGAGCTGTCGCGCACGGCACTGCTCGCCATCCAGCGCCAGCGGCCCGAAGGGCTCGAAACCGAGGTCTACGCGTGGGGCCGGCTGCCGCTTGCCTTCTCGGCGCGCTGCTTCACCGCCCGTCACCACAACCTGCCGCGCGACGACTGCCGCTACCGCTGCATCGAGGACCCGGACGGCAAACCGCTGCGCACGCAGGACGGCGCGCCCTTCCTCGTCCTGAACGGCATCCAGACGCAGTCGGCGAAGCATTACGACCTCTCAGCCGACATCGACACGCTGCGCAGCGCGGGCGTCGATGTGGTACGGCTGTCGCCGCACGCTTCCGGCACCTTCGAGGCCGTCGAAGTCTTTGCCCAGGCCATCGCCGGCACATTGACGGGCGCGGAAGCCGCCGCACGCATGAACGACATCGTGGCCGAGCGCTGCAACGGCCATTGGCACGGCAAACCGGGAATGGAATATGTACTCGCCGCTTGAAGCCTTTCGCACCGTCGTCCGCCGCCTGCCGGTGCGTCCGCCTTCCGTGGCGCTCGCCGCCGCCCTCAATTTCGGACTGCGCCCGTCGCTGACGGAAATGCACAAGCAGATGCTGCGCCATCGCGTGGTGCTGATCGGCGTCGACGACCTGGGCGTCGAATGCCGCGTGTCATGGGACGGCACTCGGTTCGTCGCGCACGGACGCGGACGTCCCCATGCCGTCGCCGTGCGCGCGAAGCTCCGCGACTTCCGCGCCCTTCTGTTGCGGCAGGAGGACGCGGACACGCTCTTCTTCCAACGCCGCCTGCGCATCGAAGGCGACACCGAGTTCGGCCTTGGCATCAAGAACCTGCTCGACAGCGTGGAACCGCCGCAATGGCTGGTGCGGCTTCAGGCGCGTTTCGGTCCGCAGCAGCCGGGCAACCTCTGAAGCGCCCGCGACGTCGCGCCGGTTTTTGATCCATCGCAAAGGCGTGCCCTCGCGCGCGGGCAATATTTCCTCCAATTCCGAGCGTTTTGATTGGAATGCCCGGCCGTCCCTTACAGGGCCACGCGACAAGCAATGGAAATGCTGACCACCGATCTGCCCAAGCTCCGCATCAAGGGGCGTGCGCTGCTGCCCATCGTGCAAGGCGGCATGGGCGTGGGCGTTTCGGCGCACCGTCTGGCAGGCAGCGTCGCGCGGCTGGGCGCGATGGGCACGCTGTCCAGCGTCGATCTGCCCCACCACCACCGGGCCCGAAGGGCCCGCCGGCCCGGAACCCGAGAAATGTCCCCACCCCCAC
>QGUL01000402.1 GCA_003242425.1 Pseudomonadota bacterium
CCCGCAGGCCGATACGGCTTTGCAGATGGCTCGCCATGGAGCGCGAACCGCGCGGATGCGCGATCTGCGCTTCGAGCCATTCGGCCGAACGTGCAGGAGCGAGATCGACGTACAGCACCGCCGCGCCTTCTCGTTCGATCGCCGCGCGCAACGGCGCGGAAAGCGCGTAGATGCCGCTGCCTTCGACGCCGTAGACGCTGATCACGAATTCGCTGTGCAGGTGCGTGTCGCCGAACCGCAGCGCGACCGATTTCACCGGCTCGCCGGCGTAGCGTTCGCGGAAACGGTCCGACCAGCGCACTTCGAAGCCGCAGTTGGAGGGTTTCAACGGAGCGATCTCCACGCCGCGGGCGGCGAGCAGCGGGACCCAGGCGCCGTCCGAACCGAGCTTCGCCCAACTGCCGCCCCCCAGCGCGAGCACGATGGCGTCGGCGCGGACCTCGCGCGCCCCTTCGGGCGTGTCGAACACCAGGTGCGAGAAATCGGCCGACCAGCCGGTCCAGCGGTGGCGCGTGTGGATTCGCACGCCCGCCTCGCGCAGGCGCTCGAGCCACGCGCGCAGCAAGGGCGCGGCCTTCATCGCCTCGGGGAAGACGCGGCCCGAGCTGCCGACGAAGGTTTTCGCGCCCAGCTCGTCGGCCCAGGCGCGCATCGCTTCCGGCCCGAAAGCGTCGAGCAGCGCGGCGATTTCGCGCTGCCGCGCGCCGTAACGCGCATCGAAACCGGGACGCGGCTCGGAATGCGTCAGATTCAGCCCGCCGCGGCCGGCGATCAGGAATTTGCGCCCGGGCGTGCGCATGCGCTCGTAAACGTCCACGGCCACGCCGGCGCGCGCCAGGCATTCGGCCGCCATCAATCCGGCCGGGCCGGCACCGATCACCACCACCTGCGCGCTCATGGTTCGAGCAGGTCGCGCAGGGCGCGGTAGTTGTCGATCAATGTTTCCAGGCGCACCGCCGCGTTCGCCGGACTCGGCGAAGGCGACAGAAAGACGCGCGTGGCGCCGATGCGGAACGATTGGAGTCCCCAGTTCTCGGGTTTCATCGCGAAGCCGCCGTAGCGAAGGAAGTTGTGCAATGCCAGGCGGCCGTGGAACCAGGCGATGCCCGGCTGATAGCGTTCCAGTTTTGCGCGCAATTTCGACGCACCGTCACGCCAGTCCGCGGCGGTGAGGTCGCTGGCCTGAGGGGTGGGGCGGCTCACCACATCGGTGAATCCGATGCCGTAGTGATGGAACAGGCGTTCCACCGCCGCGACCGAGGGCGTGAGCGTCTCAGGCACCAGTCCGGCGGCGTTGAACGCGGGCCAGAAGCGGTTGCGCGGATGCGCGAACGCGAACCCCAGTTCCGACGACATCCGGCCGGGATTGATGCCGATCGACAGCAGCCGCAGGTTTTTGCGGATATAGTCCGGCAGCGGTCGGGTCGGCAACGGGCGTGGCATGACGGTGAAACAAGAAAGCCGCGCATTGTGCACGCGTTGCGCGGCCGGCGGAAGAATCGCGGACACGGTCCTCCCGATTTGATCTCCATCAAATCGGCCGCACCGATATACCTTAGCCTCCCCCATGAACGAGAAGGAGCAGCTTCTGAGCGCAGCATTGCCGGAAGTCGCCGAGCGCGACGCCGAACTCGATTCCGTCTGTTTCCATTGCGGCCTGCCTGCCGAAGGCGCCGGCGGCCGGCGCGCGTTCGTCGGCGGCCAGTGGCGCACCTTCTGCTGTCCGGGCTGCGAAGCGGTGGCGCTCGCCATTCTCGACCAGGGACTCGACGATTATTACCGCCTTCGCACGGCTCCCGCCGAACGCCCGGATGAAGCCGACGGGGAGCTTCTGTCCGTCTACGACGACCCGACGTTCCAGTCCACGTTCGTGCGCAGGAACGAAGACGGCAGTTGCGAAGCCAGCCTGCTTCTGGAAGGCGTGCGCTGCGCGGCCTGCGTGTGGCTGGTCGAGGAAACCCTGAAGCGCATCGACGGCGTGCAGGCGGTGGACGTGAACTATGTGACGCGCCGCGCGCAGGTGCGCTGGAACCCGGACACGCCGTTGAGCCGCGTGCTGCAACGCATCCGCGCCATCGGCTACCGTGCGCATCCCTACCAGCCGGACCGCGCCGAGCTGCTGCGCAAGGCCGAGCACCGGCAATGGCTGTGGCGCCTGTTCGTCGCCGGCTTCGGCATGATGCAGGTGATGATGTACGCCATTCCGGTGTACGTCGCCACCGACGGGACCATGACGCAGGACATCGAGCAGATGATGCGCTGGGCGAGCATGCTGCTCACCATTCCCGTGGTCGGCTATTCGGCGCAGCCCTTCTTCCGCGGCGCCTGGCGCGAATGGCGCCTGCGC
>QGUL01000403.1 GCA_003242425.1 Pseudomonadota bacterium
ATCGATTGGCGGACGGCTCACAGTGCGGGTGCCTCGGACCAATTGCGTAAACGACATTTGCTGTGTGGTAGCTAGGCGCCGAGCTTCTGCATCCGTTTCCGCGGCGATGATGTTGACGCCCACCATCGCGTACGGGCGATCGAGCTGCTCGGACGGCTTGAAGCGGCTGCGATAGATCTCGAGCGCCATCATCAGCTGCTGGGGTGCGAAATGCGAGGCGAAGGCGTAAGGCAGGCCAAGTTCAGCCGCGAGCATGGCGCCGAAGGTGCTCGAGCCGAGAATCCAAAACGGCACCTTCGTGCCCTCTCCGGGTATCGCGCGAATGAGCTGCCCCGGCTGTGCCGGCGCGAGAAGGGCCTGAAGCTCCACGACGTCCTGGGGGAAGTTGTCGGCCGCTGCCGGCGATCGGCGGAGGGCGCGTAAGGTAAGCTGGTCCGTGCCCGGTGCCCGGCCCAGGCCGAGGTCAATGCGGCCAGGGAATAGCAGTTCGAGCGTGCCGAATTGTTCGGCGATGACCAGGGGTGAGTGGTTCGGCAGCATGATGCCGCCTGCGCCGACGCGAATCTTCTCCGTTCCGGCGGCCACGTGCGCGATGACGATGGAAGTTGCCGAGCTGGCAATGCTCGCAAGGTTATGATGCTCGGCGACCCAGAACCGGCGATACCCCCAACCCTCGGCCTGGCGGGCGAGATCCCTCGCATTGTCGAGCGCACCGCGCGCATCGGTCTCCTCAGTGATACGTACGAGGTCGAGGATGGACAGGGGTACCATCGCGTATTCTCCTGATCTGCCACGCCGGATGGGAGCAGCGTTTCTCTATCGAGCCGACCAGGAGATATGGCGTCTATTTCGCCTGTTGGGAACAGCAGCGCCCGCTCGGCCTTTGCGTACAAGCGGTTGGCGGGTGTCAGATGGGGCTATGGTGGCCGTGGTCGGCCGCCAATCCGGAAAGAATTGGCAGCCGTTGGTTTGCTACAAATCCGTCAACGTTGCGGTTAGGCAGCGAGAACCGCGACGATCTCCAGAGTGTCAGGATCGACGATGACGATCTGACTGCCCACCAGAACATAGGCGTAGCCGCGGTATTGCGGCACGATCTCGATGACTGTGGCAGGCAGTGGCCGGACCTCGACCTCGCGCGGCAGGCGCGTGCCGACCGCGATGTTGACATTCAGATTGCTGGCGCGCGGCCCTCCGCTGAGCCGCTCTCGTATGGTGGTCCGCTGCTCCTGCGACAGGTCGGGCCGCAGTCCGGCGCCACCCGCCCCCTTCTTGCCTTCACCGCGCGTGGCGTCGCGAGCCTGACCTTTGCCATCCCGCTCTTTCTGCTCCCCAGCTCTTGTATCAGCCCCAGGTTGCTTTTCGCCGCGTGCCTGGCCTTTGCCATCACGCTCTTTTCGCTCCCCGGCTCTTGTGTCGGTCCCGGGTTGCTTCTCACCACGCTGTAACTGTTCCTTCTTCTTTGTGGGGCCCGTTGCACCAGGCTGCCTGTCGGTTCCTTGTCCGGCTCGCGGCTCCGGAACTCCGCCAGCACCGCCACCCGGCGCTTTTTCGAGCCGTTGGCCGCCAGTGCCCGGCTGCTGCATTCCTCCACCACCCGGCGCCTTCTGGATAGATGGGCCGCCCTGAGACGGTGCGCCTCCGGTGCCTCCGCTGCCTCCAGCGCCACCGCCCGTCTGAGCCAGCGCTGCCGTGCTTACCAACAGCGCCGCCGCGGCGACATGGGTCAATAGGTTGAGCTTCACAGCTGTTCTCCGCATTGTCTTCGCCTGACGAAGTAACAGCCGGGCGGAAGCTCGAGTTCCTGTCAGTATTTTCGCGGTTGTTCAAAATTTGAACAAATAAAAATAAATGGATATTTCGAGAGAAATATGCGGCAAGGCTGCAGATTAAGGTCTCGATTGTTCGAGTAAATTCTCAGTGCGCGTTATCCTTTCATCCGCAGTGGCAGTCCCGCGGCCACGAATTCTACGACATCCGCCACGCGCGCGATTTCCTGGTTGAGGCGGCCCTGGGCGTCGCGAAATGCCCGTGCCAAGGCGTTGTCCGGTACGATGCCCAATCCGACCTCGTTCGACACCAGCACGACGTGCGCCGGGCAGGCTTTGAGCGCCGCGGAAAGCCGTTCCGTTTCCGCCACGATATCGCGTCCGGCATGCATGAGGTTCGATAGCCAAATGGTGAGGCAATCGACGACGAAAATCTCTGCGCCGTGCCGATCGGCCAGCGCCTCGGCCAGCGCCAGAGGAGCCTCGATCGTCGTCCAGGTCGAGTCACGCTCTGCAGCGTGTCGGGCAATCCGCGTCCGCATTTCCTCATCGTGTGGCTCGGCTGTTGC
>QGUL01000404.1 GCA_003242425.1 Pseudomonadota bacterium
GTTGAACTGGATGATGCCGCGCTCGATGTACTTGTCGAGCAGCAGCGTGAGGATGTCGCGGGCCGTGTCGCCGTACTGGCCGAACAGATCCTGCGTTGCCTTCTTTGCCCGCTCGGCGCGCTGGCGACGGGTGAGCAGCGGCGCGTTCCAGGCCAGATGGCACAGCAGATCGAAGGGGTCGGCGTCGGGCTGGCTGGCGCTGGCCGCCAGCTCCTCGAAGCTGATGCCGCGCTCGGTCAGCTCGCGCAGCACCTCGGCGCGGGTGTCGGGGTTGGCCCAGGCGGATTGCAGCGCGTCGCGGGTCGGGTACAGGGTCCGAACGGTGCGGCCCGAGTATTCGGTGTACTTGACTACTTGTAGCTTCTTGCCGTCGGTGTCGAGGTCGTAGACCAGATGGCCGATCACCTCGACCTCGCCGCCGTCGACGTAGAACTTGCGCGGCTCCTGCGGCGGGTCGGTGAGGATTTCGCCCTGGCCTGCGTCGGTGTGCGCGGCATCTACGGTGTAGTCGGCCGGCGGCTCTTCGACGCCGGGAGGCGTTGCGATGACCGACTCGACGGTTTCGCCGGCCTCATCGATGGTCACTTCCTCGATGCGCGCGGGCTCGCCATCGAAATCCGGATCGGCAAAATGCCGGGTGGCGGTGCCGGTGAAGTCGATGATGTTGAAGTATTCCTTGCCGTAGTCGACCTTCAACCGGGTGCCGCGTCCGATGATCTGCTTGAACTCGGCGCGGGAGCCGACCACGCGCGCCAGCACCACGTTCTTGACCATCTCGGCATCCACGCCGGTGGTCAGCAATTGCGAGGTGGTCAGGATCACCGGCGTGGGTTTGTCCACGTCCTGAAAATGCGCGAGGTGGGTCAGGCCAATGGCGCCTTCGTCGGCGGTGACGCGGCAGACGTAGTCGGGGTACTGCTGGACCAGATCGCTGTTGAGGTTGACCAGCTGCTGGCGCATTTCGGCAGCGTGCTCCTGATCCACGCAGAACACGATGGTCTTGGCGAAGCGGTCGGTGCCCTTGAGGAAGTCGGTCAGGTGTTTGGCAATGGCCTGGGTGCGCGCACGCAGTGCGATGACGCGCTCGAAATCCTTGGTCTGGTATTCGTCGTCCGGCACCGGGCGGCCGAAGCGGTCGAGCTCGTCCTTGGACGGACGCCAGCCGGCGGCATCCACCGTGGTGATCACGCGATGCACGCGATAGGGTGCGAGGAAGCCGTCCTCGATGCCCTGGCGCAGGCTGTAGGTGTAGACCGGGTTGCCGAAGTATTCGTAGGTGTCGCGCGACTCCTCGCGCAGCGGCGTGGCCGTCATGCCGAACTGCACGGCGGGCGCGAAGTAATCGAGTACCGCGCGCCAGTTGCTGTCGTTGCGGCTGGAGCCGCGATGGCATTCGTCGATGATGATCAGGTCGAAGAAGTCCGGCCGGTACTGGCGGAACACGTCTTCGTTGGCGGTGGACAGGGCCTGATAGATGCCGAAGTACATGTCCCGGCTTTGGCTAACGTCGCCGCCGGTGATCTTGTGGCGAGCGTCGCCAAAGGGCGCGAACATCTTGGCCATCGGGTCATCGACCAGGATGTTGCGGTCGGCCAGGAACAGGATCTTCGGGCGCCGGTATTCGCCGGTTCGGTTCCAGCGGCTGCTCCATAGCTTCCAGCACACCTGAAACGCCACGCAGGTCTTGCCGGTGCCGGTGGCCAGCGTGGCGAGTACGCGCTTCTGCCCCAGCAGGATGGCCTCGATCACGCGGTTGATCGCGATCTGCTGGTAGTAGCGCGGCACCTTGCCGGAAACCAGGTTGAAGGGTTCGAGCAGGTGGGGGGTGGCCGGATCAGGAAGCGCGATGGCGGCGGACAGTCGCTGCCAGAGTTCGGCGGGCGTGGCGAAGCGGTCCACCTCACGCTCGGTGCCGGTGGTGTAGTCGATCTCGATGATGCGATGGCCGTTGGTGGCATAGGCGAACTTCAGGCCGAGGATCTCGGCGTACTCTTTGGCCTGCTGCACCCCGGCTTCCGCCGGCAGCCCCAGCTCTTTCGCTTCCACCACGGCCAGTGGATAGTCGCGCCGGTAGTACAGCAGGTAGTCCGCACGTTTTTGCTTGCCACGGCGCACACGGCCGCCAGTGACGATGATGCGGCCATTGGTGAAGGTGCGCTGCTCGCCGATCACGTGCGGCACATGGCCCCATCCAGCCTCGACGAGTTTGGGTGTGACCAGCTCCCGGCAGGTGTCGGCCTCGGTCATGATGTGGGTCGTCGCGGTCATCGAGGGCACCTGTTTTGTTCGTGAGTCTTCCCCGCTATGGCATGTTCGGGTGCGGTGTTTGGC
>QGUL01000405.1 GCA_003242425.1 Pseudomonadota bacterium
CAGGAATTCGAAACGCACGCCGTCCCATTCCCAGCGCTCGCCGTCGCGGCAGGGAATGCGCAACGGCACGGCGGCCCAGGCCGGGTGGGCTTCGGTCAGGGAAGACCGCAGCACCGGCGCACCGGCTGCCGCCACGGTCAGCGCGCCGCCGGCATGATCGCCGTCGGCGTGGCTCACCACCAGCGCATCCAGCGCGCGCATCCCCTCGCCGCGCAGATAGGGGAGCACCACGCGATCGCCGGCATCGGCCGCGCCGTACGCCGGGCCGGCGTCGTAGAGCAACGCGTGGTTGCGGGTGCGCACCAGCACCGCCTGCCCCTGCCCCACGTCCAGCACGTCGAGCCATACCGCCCCGGGCGCGGGTTTTTCCGGCGCCACGGCGAAGAGCGGCAACAGCAGCAGCGCCCCGAGCCAGCGCGCCGGCACGCCGCGCGGCGCGAGCATCCACGCGATGCCGAGCAGCGCGGGGGCGAGCGTCCACGTGGCGGGAGCGTGCTGTTCCCAGACCGCCACCGGCAGCGCATCGAGCAGCCGCAACGCCTCCATCAGCGCGGCGAGCACCGCGTGCGCGAGTTGCAGCAGCCACGCGCCCGGCGTCACCACCGCGAGCAACGCCAGCGGCGTGACGACGAGGCTCACCACGGGGATCGCCACCGCATTGGCAAGCGGCGCGATCAGCGAGACCTGCTGGAACAGCACCAGCAGGAGCGGCGCAAGGCCCAGGGTGATGGCGCCCTGGATGCGCGCCCAATGCATGAGCCAGTGCCCCTTGGCATGCAGCACGCCGACATAGAGCATCAACGCCACGGCGCCGAAGGACAGCCAGAAGCCCGCGGACATCACTGCCCAGGGATCGAGCGCCACGACCGCAAGCAGCGCCGCCGCCAGCACGCGCGAAGAGGATTGCATGCGGTCGAGCCAGAAGGCGAGCGCCACCGTCGACAGCATGTAGAGCGTGCGTTGCGCCGGCACGGCGAAGCCCGCCAGCAGGCAGTAGGCGAGCGCCGTCACCGCGCCGCCCAGCGCAGCCGCCTTGCGCGCCGGCAGCCGCAGCGCGAGGCGCGGCGAACGCCGCCAGCCCGCGTATACCAGCGCCGCGCACAGCCCGGACACCATGGTGACGTGCAGGCCGGAAATGCTCATGAGATGGCCGATGCCGGTGCGGAAATAGAGCCGCCAGTCCTCTGGTTCGATGGCACGCTGGTCGCCGACCGCGAGCGCCACCAGCACGCCCGCGTAACGATGCTCGGGCAGTGCGGCGAGGAACCGGGCGCGCACGAGTTCGCGCGCCCGCTCGATCAGATACGTGGGGCGCCATACCAGGGCGTTCAGGCGCGCCGCCGGTTCCTTGTCGCGGACGTAGCCGGTGGCGCCGATGCCGCGTTCCAGCAACCAGGCTTCGTAATCGAAGGTGTGGGGATTGAGCGTGCCGCGCGGACGCTTGAGCCGCACCGTGAAGCGCCAGCGTTCGCCGGCCCGTACGGCAAGCTCCGCGGGTTCGCCGTACCAGGACAGAAGCAGACGCGAGGGAACGGGCGCATCGCCCGCCTGTTCGACGTCGAACGGAAAGCGCAGGCCGCGCTCGAAGGCTTGCGGCAGGCCGGCGACCACGCCGGTCACGACGAGGTCGCGGCCTTCCCATTCGGCCGGCAGCCGGTCGGCTATACGGACCTGCGCCCAACCCGCCGCCCAGGCGAAGCCGGCCAAGGCGCCGCCGGCGAGCAGCAGCGCGGCGCGCGGCAGCGACGCGGACAGCCGCCGGCAGAGCTCGCCGGCCCCGAGCGCGAGCGCGGCGCACGCGGCGATGCCGCCCCAGCCGGGCAGCACCGCCTGCTGCTGCAACAGCCACGCGCCGCAGCAGAAACCGATGACGAAACAGCGCATGGCGCCCCTCCCCGGCGCGTGTCCGTCCCGCCCGCGTTCATACGCCGGCGCGCGGCAAAATCACATCCGGCGTTGGTCTTAGGCCGATCGCCGCCGGCGGCGCCGATCCGTGGTTAAATGCAGACTGACGCAGCAGTCTCCGCAGATGCCCCGCAAGTTCTTCAAGAAATACCTCCCCAGCCACGAGAGCATCCGTCAGCACAAGTATCTCGGTCGGCTGGGCCGTTTTCTGCAGCACCCCAACCTGTGGCACCTCAACCGCCATTCGGTCTCCGGCGGCGTGGCCGTGGGCCTGTTCTCGGGTCTGGTGCCGGGACCGCTGCAGATGCTCACGGCGGCGCTGATCGCGATCCCCTTGCGCGTGAACCTGCCGATCGCGCTGGTGACGACGCTCTACACCAATCCGCTCACCATCGCGCCACTCTATGTGCGCCCCTTTTCCTTCG
>QGUL01000406.1 GCA_003242425.1 Pseudomonadota bacterium
AAGCCTATGTCACGCGCGCCATCGAAAACGCCGACGCGCTGCAGGTCGGCAGGGGCAACGGCCCCGTACACCACTTCTTCGCGCTGCGGCGTTCCGCCTAAGCCAGACAAAGCGCCGCGGCGCGGATGCCGCTGCGCACGGCGGCTTCGATGGTGCCGGGATAGTCGCTGCGGGTGTAGTCGCCGGCGAGATAGAGCCCGGGCAGCGGCGTCTCGTTGTCCGGCCGTTCCAGGCCTGGACGGCAGGCGAAGGTGGCGCGCTTCTCGGCGATGACGCGATGCCACTGCGGCGCGCCGGGATGGCCGAGCACTTCCTGCAGCGTGGCGGAGGCGGCGTTCGCCAGCTCTTCGTTGCTCAGGGCTTCGTGCGGACCGCGCGCGCTGATGACCGCGGCGATCAATCCCTGGTGCCCGTCGAGCGTGCCCCGGTCGAAGACCCATTGCAGCAGCCCGTAGCGGAAACCGAGCATGGGGAAGGGCAGGCGCACATGCGCCTCGTACTGCAGATAACAGGTGTAGATGGGCTGGAAGTCGAGTGCTTCGATCTGCGCGCGCACCGTTTCGCAGCCTTCGGGCAGCAGATCCGCGGCGTGCTGCGCGCCGGTGGCGACGATGACCGCATCGTAGACCTCGCCGTCGAGCACGTAGCGATCTCCCGAGCGTTCGATGCGGCGGATCGCCTTGCCTTCGTGCACCGCGCCGTTCCTTTCGGCGACGTAGCGCACGGCCGGCTCCGGAAACAACGCGCCCAGGCTTGCGCGGGGCAGCAGCAGATCGCTCGCGCCGCGTCCGCCGTGCAGCGTGTCGCGCAGCACGTGCAGAAACACCTGAGCGGAAGCTTCTTCGACGCGCGTATTGAGCGCGGCGACGCAAAGCGGGCCCCACAGTGCCTGACGCAGCGCGCCGTCCTGGCCGTGCCGTTCGAGCAGGGCGGCGAGCGGTTCGTCCTGCGGCAACCGGAAGCCGCTGCGTTGCAGACGCAGGGCGAACAGGATCGCGCGCCACCGTTGCGCGAGGCGCAATCCGCGCGCCGTGGCCAGCGCGAGCAGACCGTCCAGGGGCGGGGACAGGCCGTAGCCGCGCAGCCTGAAGCCGTCGGCCATGACCAGTTGCAAGGGCAGGCGCAGCAGCATCTGCTCCGGATCGACGCCCACCTGCCGCATCAGCCGCAGCGTTTCGTGATAGGCGCCGACCAGGATGTGCTGGCCGTTGTCGAGCGCCTTGCCGCGGATCTCCACGCGCCGCGCGCGGCCGCCGACATGGCGCGCGGCCTCGTACACGGCGACCTCCGCGCCGCGTTCTGCGAGCGTCACGGCGGCAGCGAGTCCCGCCCAGCCGGCGCCGATGACGGCAACGCGCTTGTTCAAGCCTTGAGCCAGGTCCGCCACGCGATCCAGAGTTTGCGCACCGGTGTGAGCGCGGTGCGCTGGTTGAGCACCTTGCAGCCGTCGCGCCGGATTTCGTCGAGCAAAGTGCGGTAGATGGCTGCCATTACCAGCCCGGGGCGCTGGGCGCGGCGGTCTTCCTCGGGCAGCAGCGCAAGCGCTTCCCGGTAGTAGCGCTCGGCGCGCTCGATCTGGAAGCGCATCAGCGCGCCGAAATTCTCCGTTTCGCGGTAGTTGAGGATGTCGGCCGCGGTGACGCCGAAGCGCTGCAGCTCGTCCATGGGAATGTAGATGCGGTTCTTGCGTGCATCCTCGCCGACGTCGCGAATGATGTTGGTGAGCTGGAAGGCCGTGCCCAGGGTCTCGGCGTACTTCAGCGTCTGCGGGTTGCGGTAGCCGAAAATCCGCGCGGCCAGGATGCCCACCACGCCGGCGACGTGATAGCAGTAGCGTTCGAGCGCGGCGAAATCGAGATAGCGGCTCTGGCGCAGATCCATCTCCATGCCGTCGATGATCTCGTTGAGCCGCGCCTGCTCGATGTCGTAGGGCTCGATCGCCGGTTGCAGCGCGCGCGTCACCGGGTGCTGCGGCCTGCCGTCGTAGAGCGCCTGCACCTCCTCGCGCCACCAGGCGAGTGTCTTGGCGGCGACGCCCGGGTCGCTGATCTCGTCCACCACGTCGTCCACTTCGCGGCAGAAGGCGTAGAGCGCGGTGATCGCCCGGCGCTGCTCGGGCGGCAGGAACAGGAACGAGTAATAGAAACTCGATCCGCTTTTGGCCGCTTTCTCTTGGCAGTATTCGTCGGGCGTCATTGGTGTGTGCGGGACGGTCGGGGCGGGATCACATGCGCAAGGCGCGCCACAGCATCAGCGGCCAGTCGGGCAGCTTCAGCACGGGGCGATGCTCGAACACGCAGCCTTCGCTCGCGGCCAGTTTCTCGGCCA
>QGUL01000046.1 GCA_003242425.1 Pseudomonadota bacterium
CATCTTGCCGACTTTCTCGAAGCCCATGAGGTCGTAGAGCGCGTCGTAGAGCGGCCGCAGATAGGGATCGACCTTCTGCGCCAGATCGCCCGGCAGGAAACCCAGGCGTTCGCCGGCTTCCACCGCCGGGCGCACCAGCACGATGCGCTTGACCGCGTCGCGTTCCAGGGCGTCGACCGCGCAGGCGACGGCGAGATAGGTCTTGCCGGTGCCGGCCGGGCCGACGCCGAAGGTGATGTCGTGCTCGAAGATGTTCTGCAGATACTGGCGCTGGCGGGGAGTGCGGCCTTGGAGGTCCGGACGCCGGGTGAGCAGTCGCGGCCCCTCCTGGGCTTCAGGCGCGGGCTGCTGCGCCTCGACGATGCCGAGCTGGATGTCGTCGATCGAGATCTCGCGCGTGGCGTTGGCGTAGAACTTCTTCAGCATCTCCGCGGCGCGCTCGACCTGTTCGGCGGCGCCGCGCAGCATGAAGCGGTCGCCGCGGCGCGAGATGGAGACGTCCAGCCCCGCCTCGATCTGCCGCAGGTTCTCGTCGAGCGCGCCGCACAGATTGGCCAGACGCTGGTTGTCCAACGGCTCCAGCCTCAGTTCGAAAACCCTGTTCCGCGTCGCGGAACGCGTTGCCGTCTTCCTGGTACTCAAGCCTGTGCCGCGAGGCGGTCCTCGCGCAGATGCACGCGCCCGCGCAGCGAGTGTGCGTAGGCCGTTTCGATGTACACGTCGACGAACTGCCCGATCAGCCTTTCGGGGCCGGGGAAGTTCACCACGCGGTTGTTGTCCGTCCTGCCGGCAAGCTCGCCGGCATCCTTCTTCGAGTGCCCTTCCACGAGCACGCGCTGCACGGTGCCGACCATCGACTCGTTCACCGCGCGGCCGTTGGCCTCGAGTTTGGCCTGCAGGCGCATCAGCCGTTCGACCTTCACTTCGTGCGGCGTGTCGTCGGGCAGTTCCGCCGCCGGCGTGCCGGGCCGCGGACTGAAGATGAACGAGAACGAGGCGTCGAAACGCACCTCGTCCACGAGCTTCATGGTCTGCTCGAAATCCTGCTCCGTCTCGCCCGGGAAGCCGACGATGAAATCGGAGGAGATGCAGATGTCCGGGCGCGCCGCCCGCAGCCGGCGCACGATCGACTTGTATTCCAGCGCGGTGTAGCCGCGTTTCATCGCCGCGAGCACGCGGTCCGAGCCCGACTGCACCGGTAAGTGCACGTGCGAGACGAGCTTCGGCAGCTTCGCGTAGCAGTCGATCAGCCGCTGCGTGAATTCCCTGGGATGAGAGGTCGTGTAGCGGATGCGCTCGATGCCGGGCACGTCGGCCACGTATTCGAGCAGCAGCGCGAAGTCGGCGATCTGGCCGTCGGGCATCCTGCCGCGGTAGGCGTTGACGTTCTGGCCGAGCAGAGTCACTTCCTTCACGCCGCGGTCGGCGAGATCGGCGATTTCGACGATCACGTCCTCGAACGGCCGCGAGACTTCCTCGCCGCGCGTATACGGCACCACGCAATAGCTGCAGTACTTGCTGCAGCCTTCCATGATGGACACGAACGCCGTCGCGTTCTCGACGCGCGCGGGCGGCAGATGATCGAATTTCTCGATTTCCGGGAAGGAGATGTCGACTTGCGGCTTGCCGCTGCGGCGGCGCTCGGCGATGAGCTCGGGCAGGCGATGCAGGGTCTGGGGCCCGAACACGACGTCGACGAAAGGCGCGCGTTTGACGATCGCTTCGCCTTCCTGGCTGGCGACGCAGCCGCCCACGCCGATCAGCAGATCCGGATTGCGGCGCTTGAGGTGACGCACGCGGCCGAGGTCGGTGAACACCTTCTCCTGCGCCTTTTCGCGCACCGAACAGGTGTTGAAGAGGATGAGGTCCGCCTCCTCCGGCCGGTCCGTCAGCTCGAAACCCTCGGCGGCGTTGAGCACGTCGGCCATCTTGTCCGAGTCGTACTCGTTCATCTGACAGCCGAAGGTCTTGATGTAAACGCGTTTGCCCATGCTACTGGTCGCCTTTTTCGTCGGCGGGCGGGCTGTCCTTCTTGTCCGGCTCGGACCGCTTCGCTTCTTCCGGACTCAGCAGCCAGACCCGGTGTACCATGCCGTACAGGTCGAGCTGGTATTTCACCGGCGACTTGGCCGGCACCATGGTCGGCAGCACAATGATGTTGTTGGTATCCCGGATCAGGGCGCCGGGCGAGAGCAGGTATTGCTTGTCGTCGAGCAGCACGATGTTCTGCCGCACGAAGGTGAACTCCGCCCGTTTGGCGTCTTCGGGGATGGTGCGCAGCTGCGCCCAGCCCGGTCCTGCGGCGAGGCAGGCGGCGGTCAACAGTGCGAGTGATAGGCGGCGCATGCAGGCGATCCGGAACGGAAGCGACTATTCTAGGGAAGAACGAAGCTGGGCTGCGATCCGGCGGTCGCAGACTCAAGGGTAAAAAATATCGCCGCCACGCGGGCTCGCGTCATTCCGCAAACGGTGCAGAAGCGGCAAGGCGCTGGACTAAAAAAGAGGAAAGTGGTGGCGAATCAGGGATTTGAACCCCGGACCAACGGATTATGATTCCGCTGCTCTAACCGCTGAGCTAATTCGCCACGTGGGACCGAATTATCCCGAGCCGGCCGCCGCAGTGTCAAGGTTTAAAGGATTGTGTCAAGTTCCGATTGACAGAGGTCAAGGCCGAGTTCCATCATCGGCCGTAATCTGTCACACGAAACAATGAGGCGCCAGTTTCAGGGCGACTCGATTGGAGGGGCACAAGCATGAAAGTATGCGTAGTCGGCGCCGGCGCGATCGGCGGATTGGTAGCAGTGCGGCTCGCGCTCGGCGGCGAGGATGAAGTGACCTGCGTCGTCCGCGGGGCGAACCTCGAGGCGATTCGCGCCAACGGCATGAAGCTCATCGAGCACGACGGCACGGAGCGCGTCGCGAAGAACATCCGCGCCTGCACCTGGGACGAAGCGGGTCCGCAGGATGTGGTCATCCTGGGCATGAAAGCCCACCAGGTCGAGCCGATCCTCAGCGATCTGGACAAGATTCTGCACGACGACACCATCATCATCCCGATGCAGAACGGGATTCCGTGGTGGTACTTCCAGGGGCAGGGCAAGGACGCGCCCTTTGCCGACCGTGCGGTCGAAAGCGTGGATCCGGGCGGCAAGATCAAGTCGGCGATCGACCCGCGCCGCATCCTCGGCTGCGTGGTCTATCCCGCGTCCGAGCTGACCGCGCCCGGCGTGGTCCGCCACATCGAGGGCGACCGCTTCCCGATCGGCGAGCTGGACGGTTCCATTTCCGAGCGCGCCCAGCGCGTGTCGGAGATGTTCCAGCGCGGCGGCCTCAAGGCGCCGGTGCTGGAGAACATCCGTTCGGAGATCTGGCTCAAGCTGTGGGGCAACCTCACGTTCAACCCCATCAGCGCGCTCACGCACTCGACGCTGGTCGACATTTGCCAGTTCCCGCTCACGCGCGAGCTGGCGGCGGAGATGATGCGCGAGGCCCAGACCGTGGCGAACAAGCTCGGCATCACCTTCCGCGTGCCGCTGGAGAAGCGCATCGCGGGGGCGGAGCGGGTCGGCAAGCACAAGACCTCCATGCTGCAGGACGTCGAAGCCGGCCGCGATCCGGAAATCGATGCGCTCGTCGGTTCGGTCATCGAGCTGGCGCGCCTCACCGAGACCCCGGTTCCGCACATCGAGACGACCTACGCGCTTGTCAAGCTGCTCGCGAAGACCATGCGCGAGGAAAATGTCCGCGTGCGCGCCGAGCCGCTTGGTTAAGGCCTTTTTCCTGCCGCGGCACGGGTAGAATCCACACGTGCCGCAATCTTCCGCCCAATTCGACATCGTGGTGGTCGGCGCCGGCTTGGTCGGCGCCGCCTTCGCGCTTGCCCTGCGCGACAGCGGCTTGCGCGTGGCGGTGGTCAGCCTTCGCCGCCGGCGTCCGAGACCGATGCGTGGGACGGCCGCATCTACGCGCTGAATCCGGCCAACGTCGAATTCCTGAGCCGCCTGGGCGTGTGGCCCGATCTGGATCCGGGCCGCATTCAGGCCGTCGACCGCATGGAAATCTACGGCGACGAAGGCGCGCATCTGGAATTCTGCGCGTACGACGCCGGCGTCCTGGCGCTCGCTTACATCCTGGAATCCGGCCGTTTGCAGAACGCGCTATGGCGCGGGCTGCAACGGGCGCCGAACGTCGAGCTCATCGTCGGCGCGCGCTGTGCCGCCGCGGACTTCGGACAGGGTGAAGCGAGGCTCGGCCTCGACGACGGGCGGACGCTCCGCGCCGCTTTGCTGGTGGGCGCCGACGGCGCCAATTCCTGGGTGCGTCAGGCGGCCGGACTGCATGCCGACGTCTACCGTTACGAAACCCAGGGCGTGGTGGCGAACTTCGAATGCGAACGCAGCCACGACGGCGTCGCTTTCCAATGGTTCCGCACCGACGGCGTGCTGGCCTATCTGCCGCTGCCCGGACGGCGCATGTCCATGGTCTGGTCCACGCCCAACGCCCATGCGGAGGAACTGCTCCGTTTGCCGCCGGAACAATTGGCCGCACGCGTGGCCGAAGCCGGTCAGGGTGTGCTGGGCCGGCTGCAAGTGATCACGCCGCCGCAAGCCTTCCCCTTGCGCAAGATCCGCGTCCCGGACATCGTGGCGCCCGGCGTGGCGCTCATCGGCGATGCCGCGCATGTGGTCCACCCGCTGGCCGGACAAGGCGTCAACCTCGGCTTCGGCGATGCCATGGTGCTGGCGCGGCTGATCGCCGAACGCGAGCCTTACCGCGGCTGCGGCGATCCGGTGCTGCTGCGCCGCTACCGGCGCGAACGCGCCGAACCGGTGGCCGCCATGCGGCTGGTGACGCACGGATTGGAGCGGCTGTTCGCGACGCGCAGCCGTTGGCTGCGCACGCTCCGCAACCGCGGGCTCGCGCTCACCGACCGTGTCGTGCCGGTCAAGAACCTGCTGATCCGGCACGCCATCGGCTGATCCACTGAAACCGCTTCGATTGGAAGGCGCTTATGTTCCGTACGCTCTTGGTTGCATTGTTTTTCGTCGTCCTCGCCGTACCGGCTTCGGCCGATGAAGCGGCGATCAAACGGGCCATCGAAGCGCGGCTGCCGGGGGCGAAGGTCGAAAGCGTCACCCAGACCCCCTATTTCGGTCTCTACGAAGTCCAGATCGGCAACGAGATCCTCTACACCGACGGCAAGGCCGAATACCTGTTCGTGGGCAACATCCACAAAGGCGAAAACCTCGAGAACCTCACCGAGGCGCGGTTGCGGGAGCTGAACAGGGTCGATTTCGCCAAGCTGCCCTTCGATCAGGCCTTCAAGATCGTCAACGGCAAGGGTACGCGCAAGCTCGCCTACTTCAGCGATCCGAACTGTCCGTACTGCAAACGCATGGACAAGGAGCTCACGCAAGTGAAGGACGTGACGATCTACGTCTTTCTGTACCCGATCCTGTCGCAGGATTCGATGACCAAATCGCAGGCGGTGTGGTGCTCGCCCGATCGCGCGAAAGCGTGGCTTGCGCTGATGCTGGAGAACAAGGCGCCCACGGCGCAACCCGACTGCGACACGCCGGTGCTCAAAAACCTGCAACTGGGGCAGAAGCTGCGGGTGCGCGGCACGCCCGCGTTGTTCTTCGCAGACGGCGAGCGCGTGTCGGGCGCCGTTCCCGCCGCCCAGGTCGAGGAGCTGCTGGCGAAAGCGGCGGCGAAGAAGTAGGCCTATTTCCTCGCCGAGGCGGTCGGATAGCCGTTGGGCAGCAACACCCACATGCTGCCCTGCTGGCGCATGCGGCCGGCTTGCGCCCCGGCCTCGGCGCCGAAGCCCCAGAAGAAATCGGCACGCACCACGCCGCGGATGGCTCCTCCGGTATCCTGCGCCACCATGAGGCGCTTGAGCGGCGTATCGGAATTCGGCCGCGTGGTGGACAGGAACACCGGCGCACCCAGAGGCACGTGACGCGGATCGACCGCGATCGAGCGCTCCGGGGTGAGCGGTACGCCGAGCGCGCCGAGCGGTCCGCCTTCCTGTGCCGGCAGCTCGCGGAAGAAGACGTAGCTGGGATTCTGGTTCAACAGCTCGGGCAGCTTGTGCGGATGCTTGCGCGCCCAGCGCTGGATGCCCTGCATCGAGGCTTCCTGCAGCGGCAGCTCGCCGCGTTCCACCAGCACGCGGCCGATGGACTGGTAGGGGTGGCCGTTCTGGTCGGCGTAGCCCACGCGGATCAGACTGCCGTCTTCCAGTTGCACGCGGCCCGAACCCTGGATCTGCAGGAAGAAGGCTTCGATCGGATCGTCGACCCACACGATTTCCTTGCCGCGCACCGGGGCGAGGCCCTGTTCGATTTCCGCGCGGGTGTAATAAGGCACCACCTTGCGGCCTTCGAGGCGGCCGCGCAGGCGCAGGTGTTTGATGTCCGGCGCAATGGCGGCCAGATCGATGACCAGCAGATCGTCCGGCGGTGCGTAGAGCGGATAGCGATAGGTGGCGTTCGGCGTGCGGCTGCCGCGCAGCAGCGGTTCGTAATAGCCGGTGATCAGGCCCGTGGTCGAACCGTCCGGGTTCGTCAGTTGATAGGGCGTGAAACGCGTCTCGAAAAAGCGGCGGACGGTTTCCGCGTCCTGCGGCAGTCGCGACGCCTCCTCGCACACCGCGCGCCATTCCTCGCGTTTGCCGACGGCGGTGCAGCTCGTGAGGAACGCCTGCCACGCTTGTTCGACCGCGTCCTCGTTCCAGCCGTCGACCTCGGCGAAGGTGGCGGGCGCGAGCGGCGGCGCCTTGGGCAGTTCCGTGCCCGGGCAGACCGGACAGACGGGGCAGGGCTGCGGCTGCGGACACATGCCGCCGGCGTGTTGAGCGGGCGGGCTGGCGCAGCCGGCCGCGACGAGTGCGGCGCCGAGCAGCGCCCAGGCGCGGGCTATCATTGAGCGGCGCATCCAAGCCAAGGAGCGGTGAAGCATGGACAGCGGGGTCTGGATCCTCATTCTGGAAGCGGCGCTGGCGTTGGCCTTGTTGGTGTTCATCGTCTGGTGGACGCTGCCCAGGCGCGACAAGCGGGACGACCGCTAGCGTTCAGTGCAGCACGCGCGGAATGGACAGCGTGAATTCCGGAATCGGCGCCTCGAAGCGCGTGCCGTCGTCGGCCAGCATCTGATAGCTCCCGCGCATCGTGCCGACCGGCGTAGGCAGTGCCGCGCCGCTCGTGTAGCGGAAGCTCTGGCCGGGCTCCAGGCGCGGCTGTTCGCCGACCACGCCCAGTCCCCGCACTTCCTGCACCTGGTGATTGCCGTCGGTGATGATCCAGTGCCGGCTGATCAGTTGCGCCGGCACGGTGCCGACGTTCTCCAAGGTGATGGTATAGGCGAACACGTAGCGCTCGTCGCGCTCGTCGGACTGTTCGGGCAGATACTGCGTCTGCACCTCGATGTTGAAAGCGTATTTGCGGTCCACGACCCGCATTCCACCCGAATTCCACAGGCAGCACAAGCACGGCCGTCCGGCTGAACTTGCCGGTGCGGCAAGGTAGAATCGCGCCTTCCGCTTTGCGGCAGGGCTTGTCATGTCCCGATTCCGTATCGCTCCGAGCATTCTGTCGGCCGACTTCGCCCGTCTGGGCGAGGAGGTGCAGGCCGTGGTCGCCGCCGGCGCCGACTGGATTCATTTCGACGTCATGGACAACCATTACGTGCCCAACCTCACGGTCGGGCCGATGGTGTGCGAGGCGATCCGTCCGCTCACTCAGGTTCCCATCGATGTCCATCTCATGGTGAAGCCGGTGGACCGCATCATTCCCGATTTCGCCAAGGCCGGCGCCGACATCATCAGCTTCCACCCCGAAGCGAGCGAGCACGTGGACCGCACCATCGGGCTGATCAAGGAAGTCGGCTGCAAGGCGGGGCTGGTGTTCAATCCCGCCACGCCGCTTCACTGGCTCGACCACACCCTGCACGCCATCGACCTCGTGCTCATCATGTCCGTGAACCCGGGGTTCGGCGGACAGAAGTTCATTCCCCAGTCGCTCGAAAAGATCCGCGCGGTGCGGCGCCGCATCGACGAAAGCGGCCGGGACGTCATGCTCGAAGTCGACGGGGGCGTGAAGATCGACAACATCGCCGAAATCGCGCGCGCCGGCGCCTGCACCTTCGTGGCCGGCTCGGCCATTTTCGGCACGCCCGACTACAAGGCGACCATCGCCGCGATGCGCGCCGAGCTTGCCAAAGTGTCATGAACCGACGTTATCGCGCTGCGCTCTGCGACCTCGACGGGACGCTGATCGACACCGCCGTCGACATCACCAATGCGGCCAACCGCATGCTGGAAGCGCTCGGGCGTCCCCCCGTTTCGACCGCGGACATCGGCCGCTACATCGGCAAGGGCATCCCGATCCTGGTGCACCGGGTGCTCACCGGCAGCCTCGACGGCCGTGCCGAGTCGCCGCTCTACGAACGCGCGCTGGCGCTGTTCGAGGAGTACTACGCCGAGGAATCGGGCCGCTCGGCGGTCGTCTATCCGAAGGTCACCGAAGGCTTGCGCAAGCTGCGCGAGGCCGACATCCGGCTCGCCTGCGTGACCAACAAGGCGGGGCGCTACACCGGCGACCTGCTGAAACAGGCCGGACTGGCGGAGTTCTTCGACGTCGTGGTGAGCGGCGACACGCTGCCGTACAAAAAACCGGACCCGCGGCCGATGCTCTACGCCTGCGAACGGCTGGGTGTCGCGCCGGCGGAGGCGGTGGTCATCGGCGATTCGATGAACGACGTGGAGGCGGGCAAGCGGGCGGGCATGTACGTGCTCGCCGTGCCCTACGGCTACAACGAAGGCAAGCCGGTCGAGACCCTGGGTGCCGACCGCATCGTCGCCGAGCTCGCCGAGGCGGCCGCGTT
>QGUL01000407.1 GCA_003242425.1 Pseudomonadota bacterium
AAACTCAGGCGGTAACCCCGGGAACGACGCGGGTTAACGCCCGCGTGGGGCCGGCCCGGGGGTCGGGGAGGCCCACGCGCAGGTTCGGCTCCATCGGGACGAAGCGCGCGTCCCGCGTCGCGAGACGGACCTTGCCTGCCGCCGTCTCCACCGTGCGGCCGTGCAAAGCGTCGAGCAGCGCGGCGCGATCGGCGGCGAGCAGATCCACGACTTTCTTCTCGACCGCTTCCTGACCCGTCAGGGTCGCGGCCTCGCGCACGGCCTGGTCGGCCCATTCGAGGTTGCGGCCGCGAAGCTGCGCGAGACTGCGCAGGAACGCGACCGCGTCGTTGAGCGCTTTGCGCTCCACGGCGCTGCCGGGTGCCTCGCGCCGCGTCTTGTCTCCGGATTTGTTGTCCGGCTCCTGCGGCGGCACCCCGATCGGCGCCTGCATCGACACCGGCGTCGCCGCTCCGATGCTGGTGCCCGGCGCCATCGCCGCGACGTGCGCGGCATAGGCGATATAGGTGCCCGCGCTCGCGGCCCGTGCGCCCGAGGGCGCGACATAGACGACGACCGGAACCGGGGAGGCCAGAATGGATTGAATGATGTCGCGCGTGGTGCTGACGAGCCCGCCCGGCGTATCGAGCGTCAGCAGGACCAGGGCGGCATGGGTATCGCGCGCGGTATCGATCGCCTGTTTCACGTGCATGCCGACCCCCACGCCGATCGGTCCGCGGACGTCGATGGTGACGACGGTCGGCGCGCCCTGCGCGTACGCGGCAAGCGACAAGGCCAGCGCACAAAGCGTCGCGTATGCGGCGCGGGTCCATCGGGCGAAGCTCGGCTTCATTTCGCACGGACGCCGGAAGGTGACGTCCGCACTATAGCAAAGCCGGGGCCCTCAACCCTCGCCCGGCCAGGCCGTACGCACCAACCGGGGCAGGAACTCGGCGGCCAGCGCGCGCACGCTGTACTGTGCCCGCTCCGAGAGCGGGGTCGGATCGCGATTGATCTCGACGACGACGGCGCCGCGTCCGAGCGCCATGAAGGGCAGTTGCGCGGCGGGATAGACCAGCGCCGAAGTGCCGATGGATAGAAAGACCTCGCAACCCTCCGCCTCAGCGAAGGCTTTGCGCAACGCCTCTTCGGGCAGCGCCTCCCCGAACCACACCACGTCAGGCCGCATCATGCCGCCGCAGACCGGACAGCGCGGCGGCACGTCCGCCCCGGCGACGAAGTTTTCGCGCACCGCATCCTCGTCGAAACACTTGCTGCGCAGGATGTTGCCGTGCAGCTCGATCACGTCCTGCGCGCCGGCGCGCTGATGCAGGCCGTCGACGTTCTGTGTGACGAGCGTGAAACGCGGCGCGCGCCGCTGCATGTCCGCGAGCGCGCGATGGCCGGCGTTCGGCTGCGCGGCGCGCACGCGCTCGCGCCGCCATTCGTACCACTCCCACACCAGCTTCGGATTGCGCAGGAAGGCTTCGGGCGTGGCGAGCTCCTCGGGACGGAGCGTGCCCACAATCCGGTCTGCGCGTCGCGGAAAGTGGGAATGCCGCTTTCGGCGGAAATGCCGGCGCCCGTCAGCACAGCGATGGAGGATGCCTGCCGCAGGATCGCCGCGATTTCTGCAAGTTGCTTATCGTCCATGCTTCGTACTTTGCGCACGAAGGCGCGCTCAGTTCAATTGCACGCGCTCGCCCCAGGGCACCGGCGCGCTGCCTTTCACCAGCCACAATACCGGGTAGTGCGGCGGCTGCATGGGAAATTCGCCCTGCGCGTCGGTGAAATAGAGCAGCGCGTCGGGCCGCAGCGCCTGCGTCTCGATGTGCTCGAACACCGGCGTGAACCGCGTTCCGCCGCCGCCCGTCAAGCCCTGCGGCAGCTCCAGCGCCTGCCAGCTCTCGAAACGCCACGGCGCGCCGGGCGCGAGCGCGGCGTCGCAGGCGTAGAGCGTGATGCGCGCGCGGATCTGTCCTTTGAGGGCGTCTATCTCGTCGAGAAAGTCGCGGAAATCGTGATGGCTGATGGAGCCGCTGGTATCGAGCGCAAGCGCAAGCTCCAGTTGCGCGCTGTGCAAGGCGGGCAGCAGCGCCTCGCCCTCGCGGCGCGAGGCGCGGCCGTAACTGTAGTCCTCGCGCGCGACGTTCATGAGGAAGCGCGCGAGCAAGGCCCGCCACGGCAGGCGCGGCTGGATGAGCCGGTCGAGCGCTTCCTCGAAGGCCGCGCCCAGACTGCCCACATTGGCCGCTTCGAGCGCCGCCGACGCGAGCCGGTCCCGCCACGCCTCGGCGAGCGCCCCGGCAGGCATCCGCGTGCTGCCG
>QGUL01000047.1 GCA_003242425.1 Pseudomonadota bacterium
CTGGAGATCGAAGCCAAGGCCCGGCAGACGCGCCCGCCGGCGCGCTACACCGAAGCGACGCTGCTGTCGGCGATGGAAGGGGCGGGCAAGCTGATCGAGGACGAGGAACGGCGCGCCGCGATCAGCGAGAAGGGGCTGGGCACGCCCGCCACGCGCGCCGCGATCATCGAGAACCTGATCCTGGAGGAGTACGTACACCGCGAAGGCCGCGAGCTGGTGCCGACCGCCAAGGCCTTCGACCTCCTGTACGCGCTGTCCAAGTTCGGCATCGACGAACTGTGCTCGCCCGAGCTCACCGGCGCCTGGGAGTTCAAGCTCAAGCAGATGGAGCAGGGCAAGCTGCAGCGCGACGAGTTCATGAAGCACATCGTCGAGCTCACCCAGGACATGGTGCGGCGGATCAAGCAGGGCACCTCGATCGACGAGCCGCTGTCGACGCTGTCCGTGCCCTGCCCGAAGTGCGGCAGCGCGGTGCACGAGAACTACAAGAAGTTCCAGTGCGAGAAATGTGATTTCTCGATCTGGAAGGTCATCGCCAGCCGGCGCATGGAGAATGCGGAGATTGAGGCGCTGATCCGCGATCGCGCCATCGGCCCGCTGCAGGGTTTCCGCAGCCGGCTGGGCCGGCCGTTCGCGGCCATGGTGAAACTGAAGGACGACTTCAGCACCGAGCTCGATTTCGGGCAGTCGTCCCAGGACGAGCAGGAAGCCGAGCCGGTCGATTTCTCCGACAGGAAGCCGCTCGGAAAATGCCCCAAATGCGGCCACAATGTTTACGATCACGAGCTCGCCTACGTGTGCGAGAAGGCGGTCGGTGCAGGCAGAACCTGCGACTTCCGCACCGGCAAGATCATCCTGCAGCGTCCCATCGAGCCGGAGCAGATCGTGAAACTGCTGGAGACCGGCAAGACCGATCTCCTGCACCGCTTCATCTCCAAGAAGGGACGGCCGTTCTCCGCCTATCTGGTGCGGCAGCCGGACGGACGGATCGGTTTCGAGTTCGCGCCGCGCGAAGCGAAGAAGACCACCAAGGCGGCCGCTGAAGCACCCGCTCAGCCCGAAGCCGCGCAGGCACCCGTGCCCTTGAAAGCCAAGGCGCCGCCGGCGGCGAAGAAGACGGCTGCGGCCCCCGCGGCGAAGAAAACGGCCGCCAAGAAAACCGTCGCGAAGAAGACCGTGGCGCGCCGGCGCGCGGCGAGCTGAAGCCGCGCGCTGCGCTCAGACGTCCAGGGTCGCGATCAACGCATTGCGTTCGATGAACTCGCGGCGCGGCTCGACGTCGTCGCCCATGAGCTTGGTGAAGATCTCGTCGGCCGCAATGGCGTCTTCGATCTGCACCTTGAGCAGGCGGCGGGACGCGGGATCCATGGTCGTCTCCCAGAGCTGCTCCGGATTCATCTCGCCCAGGCCCTTGTAGCGCTGGATGGTGGCGTTGCGCTCCACTTCGCGCTGCAGCCATTGCACGGCCTGACCGAAGTCGGTCACCGCCTGCTTGTGCTCGCCGCGTTGCACGTAGGCACCGCGGCCCACCAGACCGTCCAGCATCCGCGCCGTCTCGGCAATCTGCTTGTAGTCGCCGCTCAGCAGGAAATCCTCGTCGAGCACGGTGAGCCGCACGTTGCCGTGGCGGATGCGCTCGACGACGATCTGATGCCGTTCCTGCTTGTCGTCGTAGCGCGCATAGACCTTGGCGTTCAGGCCCTGCATTTTCGCGGCCAGGGCTTCGGCGCTCGCCCGCGCGGCCTCGGCAGTGGAAACGTCGAGCAGGGCGCCTTGCAGCACCGCGCGCAGCGCCGCGGGATCGATGAGACGCGACAGACGGTTGATGACCGCATCCGCAAGCAGGTAGGAACCGGCCAGTTGCGCCAACGCCTCGCCCTGGATCGGCTCGGCGCCTTCGTGCGGATAGAAGCTCGCGCCGACCAGCGCCTGTCTGAGCATGTACTGGTCGCGCTCGTGTTCGTCGCGCAGATAGCGTTCTTCCTTGCCGATCTTCACCTTGAACAACGGCGGCTGGGCGATGTAGATGTGGCCGCGCTCGATCAGGTCGGGCATCTGCCGGTAGAAAAAGGTGAGCAGCAACGTACGGATGTGCGCGCCGTCCACGTCCGCATCGGTCATGATGATGATGCGGTGATAGCGCAGTTTGTCCGGGTTGTAGTCGTCCTTGATCCCGGTACCGAGCGCGGTGATGAGCGTGGCGATCTCGGCGAAGGAAATGAGCTTGTCGAAACGCGCGCGCTCGACGTTGAGGATCTTGCCCTTGAGCGGCAGGATGGCCTGGAAGCGGCGGTCGCGCGCCTGCTTGGCCGAGCCGCCGGCGGAGTCGCCCTCGACCAGGTAGAGCTCGCACAGCGAAGGATCCTTCTCCTGGCAGTCGGCAAGCTTGCCGGGCAGCCCCATGGTGTCGAGCACGCCCTTGCGCCGCGTCATCTCGCGCGCCTTGCGCGCCGCTTCGCGCGCACGCGCCGCCTCGATGATCTTGGACGTCACGGCGCGGGCGTCCTGCGGTCGCTCGAGCAGGAAAGCCATGAGTTTCTCGGCGACGATCTCCTCCACCACCGGACGCACTTCGGACGAGACCAGCTTGTCCTTGGTCTGCGAGGAGAACTTCGGATCGGGCACCTTGACCGACAGTACGCAGGCGAGGCCTTCGCGCATGTCGTCGCCGGTCGGTTCGACCTTGGCCTTCTTAGCGAGCTCGTTCTCCTCGATGTAGCGGCCCAGCGTACGGGTCATGGCCGCGCGCAAGCCGGTGAGGTGCGAGCCGCCGTCGCGCTGCGGGATGTTGTTGGTGAAACACAGCACCGATTCCTGATAGGAATCGTTCCATTGCATCGCCACGTCGACCGTGATGCCGTCGCGCTCGCCGGTGGCGTGGAAGATGTTCGGGTGCAGAACGTTCTTGTTGCGGTTGATGAACTCCACGAAACCGCGCACCCCGCCGCTGAAGGCGAAGTTCTCCTCGTTGCCCGTGCGCTGGTCGATGAGGCGGATGTTGACGCCGTTATTGAGGAACGAGAGCTCCCGCAGCCGCCGGGCGAGGATGTCGTAGTGGAACTCGATGTTGCCGAAGATCTCCTTGCTGGGCAGGAAGTGCACTTCGGTGCCGCGCCGCTCAGTCTTGCCCAGCACCTTGAGCGGCTCGACCGGCACGCCTTGTCGGAATTCCATGAAATGGGCGAGCCCGTTGCGGCGGATGGTCAGCCGCAGCCAGTCCGACAGGGCGTTGACGACCGACACGCCCACGCCGTGCAGGCCGCCCGAAACCTTGTAGGTGTTGCTGTCGAACTTGCCGCCGGCATGCAGCTCGGTCATGACGATCTCGGCGGCAGAGCGCTTGAGCTCGTCCTCTTCGTGAATCTCGGTCGGGATGCCGCGGCCGTTGTCGGACACGCTCACCGAGTTGTCGGTATGGATCGTGACGATGATCTCGTCGCAGAAGCCGGCGAGCGCCTCGTCGACGGCGTTGTCCACCACCTCGAACACCATGTGGTGCAGGCCGGTGCCGTCCGAGGTGTCACCGATGTACATGCCCGGACGCTTGCGCACGGCTTCGAGCCCCTTGAGCACCTTGATGCTCGAGGAATCGTAACCACCGTTGCCGTCGAGCGTACTGGCGGTCTTTTCGTTTTCGGTTTCCGGGCGGGTCGCTTCGTTCATTTCTATTCCTAGATACGCATGGGCATGACGACGTACTTGAAGTCGTCACGGCCGGGCACGGTGATCAGGGCGCTCGAGTTCGCGTCGCCAAGAGCAACGCTCACTTCCTCGGCGTCGAGGTTGTTCAACACGTCGAGGAGGTAACCGACGTTGAAGCCGATGTCGAGGGCGTCCCCCTGATAGACCACGTCGAGTTCTTCCTGCGCTTCTTCCTGCTCGGTGTTGCTGCAGCTGATCTTGAGGCTGTTCTCGGTCAGCATCCAGCGCACGCCGCGGAACTTGTCGCTGGTGAGGATCGCCGCGCGTTGCAACGCCTGTTGCAGCGTCACGCGATTGAGCTGCAGGCGCTTGGGATGCTGGGTCGGAATGACGCGCTGATAGTCCGGGAACTTGCCGTCCACCAGTTTGGAGGCGAGCAGGATGTCCCCGAACTTGAAGCGGGCCTGCGAGCCGGACAATTCGATCGCGACCGGTTCGTCGCTGTCGTCGAGCAGTTTGGCCAGTTCGAGCACCGTCTTGCGCGGCAGGATCACCTCCTGTTTGCCCAACTCCTTGTTCGCCACTTCTTTGGAAGCGAGCGCGAGACGGTGGCCGTCTGTCGCCACCACGCGCAGCTCGCCCGCGTCGATCACCATCAGCAGGCCGTTGAGGTAATAGCGGATGTCCTGCTGCGCCATGGCGTACTGCACCTGGGAGAACAGGTTCTTCAGCAGCTTCTGCGGCAGCTCGAACTGCACGCCCGAGCCTTCCGGCGCAGCCAGTCGGGGGAAATCCTCGGCCGGCAGCGTCTGCAGATTGAACCGGCTCTTGCCGCTCTTTACCTGCAGCCGTTTGTCCGCCAGTGCGAGGCTCACCTCGCTGCCTTCGGGCAACGCACGAAGAATGTCGAGCAACTTGCGCGCACCGACGGTGATCGACTTGCTCTCTCCGGCCGGGTCGACGTCGACCGAAGCCGTGATCTCGATCTCGATGTCGGTGGCGATGAACGACAGCCGCGTCGCGTCGCGTTCGATCAGTACGTTCGAGAGGATCGGCAGTGTATGGCGTCGCTCGATGATCCCCGACACTGCCTGCAAGGGCTTCAATAGCGTCTCGCGGTTTGTCTTTAATAGGTTCATATCTTTTCCCTGGTTATGGATGATGAGCGCCGCTCAATACGGGGATAAGCATCCACAAGCTCTGCGGCTCAAGGACTTGGGCTGTGAATAGCTTGTGGACCAAGTTGTGGACGGGACTGTACGAAGCGGAACAACTTGCGTTGCCTCCCGCGCGCCGGCCGCGTTGTACACAGTTTTGGTCAGACTATACATGCGTTGTTCAACCCTTCAGCGTCTGTTCGAGCACGTGGAAGTCGCGGTTCAGCTCCGGATCCTTGGTGCGCAGGGTGGCGATAGTTCGGCAGGCGTGCAGCACCGTGGTGTGGTCGCGGTTGCCGAAGGCTTCACCGATTTCCGGCAGGCTCATCTCCGTCAGTTCCTTGGCCAGTGCCATTGCCATCTGGCGGGGGCGGGCGATCGCGCGGGTGCGCTTCTTCGAATGCAGGTCCGCGACCTTGATCTTGTAGTACTCCGCCACCGTCTTCTGGATGTTTTCGATCGAGATCTGGCGGTTGTGGACCGAGAGCAGGTCCTTGAGCGCTTCCCTGGCCACTTCCACGCTCATTTCCTTGCTGCTGAAGCGCGCGAAGGCGAGCACGTTCTTCAGCGCGCCTTCCAGCTCGCGCACGTTCGAGCGGATGTGCTTGGCGATGAAGAAGGCCACTTCCTCCGGGATGCTGGCGTTCAGTGCCTCGGCCTTCTTCAGGATGATCGCCACGCGCATCTCCTGCTCCGGCGGTTCGATGGCCACCGTAAGCCCCCAGCTGAAGCGCGTCTTCAGGCGCTCGTCGATGCCGGCGATGTCGCGCGGGTAGGTGTCGCAAGTAATGATGATCTGCTTGCGTGCCTCGATCAGCGCATTGAAGGCGTAGAAGAATTCTTCCTGCGTGCGGTCCTTGCCGGTGAAGAACTGGATGTCGTCGATCAGCAGCAGGTCGAGCGAGTGGTAGTAGCGCTTGAACGCGTCGAAGGACTTCTGCTGATAGGCGCGCACCACGTCGGAGATGTACTGGGCCGCGTGCAGGTAGCGTACCTTCGCGCCGGGCTGCTCACTCATCACGTGATTGCCCACGGCATGGATGAGGTGGGTTTTGCCCAGGCCGACGCCGCCGTAGACGAACAGCGGGTTGTAGGAGGTACCAGGATTCTCCGCGACCTGCATGGCGGCGGCGCGTGCCAGCGCGTTGGCCTTGCCCGGCACGAAATTGTCGAAGGTGAACTCGGCAATCAGGTTGGAGCGGGAATCGGCCGTGGCTGCCTGCTGGCGGGGCGCCGCGCTCTTTTCGCTGCTCGCCGCGCGGCGGACGAACGGCGCCGCCGGCGCCGCGGGTTCAGGCTCCACTCCGGCGAGCGCGATACTGACGCGTATCGGCTTGCCCCGTTCCTCGCCGGCCAAGGTCTCGATACGCGACAGGAAGCGGTCCTTGATCCACTGCAGCACGAAGCGGTTGGGCGCCGTTAGGCACAGCTCATCCTCCGTGGAGCGTTCGGGATCGACTTGAAGCGGCCGGATCCACGTCGTAAATTGCTGTGCGGGAAGCTCTTTTTCGAGGCGCGCGAGGCAGTGGTGCCAGAAACCTTCCATCCTTGAATTGCTTTTCTGGTGTGAGCGCCCGAGCGGAGGCTGGAGCAACGCGCCATCATACCCCGAGGCCCGGAAGTTATCCACAGGCGGGGGCGAGTTTGACAGCGCATGCAAGCGGTTGCTTTAATAGCGGGTTTTCGCCCGATGCTGGATAACTGAAATGAAGCGCACTTACCAACCTTCCGTCGTCCGTCGCAAACGCACGCACGGCTTCCTTGTTCGTATGCGCACCCGGGGCGGACGTGCGGTCATTCGTGCCCGTCGCGCCAAAGGGCGCGCCCGTCTGGCCGTTTGACGCAACGCTTGCGGCTGCGTCGGTTCCAGCGCCTGGGCGCGGCCGACGTCGCCGCCACGCTCAAGGCGGGTAAACCGGTGCGTACGCCTGCCGGGCTGGTGCTCTATCGCCGGCCGAACGAGGTCGGCTATGCGCGGCTCGGCCTGATCATCCCCAAGCGTTTGGTCCGCACGGCGGTTGCCCGCAACCGTATCCGCCGCCTGGCGCGCGAAGCGTTCCGCCTCGAACAGCTACGCCTGGGCGGCGTCGATTGTGTAGTGCGCATGACGCGGCCGCTCGGGGACGGCGAACTGCGCCTGGCCGACTTTCAGGCGCTCATGAGACGTGCGGCAGATGCTTAGGATCCTGCTGGGGTTGATCGCCTGCTATCGCTATTGCCTCAGCCCGCTCCTCGGGCGCAACTGTCGTTTCGCGCCTTCCTGTTCCGAGTACGCCGCCGAAGCGCTGCGCTGCCACGGCGTGCTGCGCGGTCTATGGCTCACCCTGCGCAGGGTTGCCCGCTGCCATCCCTGGCATCCCGGCGGTTACGACCCTGTTCCCTGACCAGAACACGAATATCAGATGGACAACCGACGCCTGATCCTGCTGCTCATCTTTTCCTTTTCCCTGTTGATGCTGTGGGATGCCTGGCTGCAGCGGAACATGCCGCCTCAAGCCCCGCAGCAGGTGGTCGAGCAAGCTGCCCAGGCGTCGCCGGAAAGCGGCGTGCCGGAGGCGACCATGCCCGCGCCGAGCGCGGTGCCTCAATCGCCGTCCGCGTCGGAGGCTGCCCATGAGCCGATCCGCGTGCGTACGGACCTAGTGGAGGCGGAAATCAGCCCGGTGGGCGGCACCATCACCCGGCTTCTGCTGAACAAATATCCCACCAGCGACGAAGACCCGTCGCCGCTGGTGTTGCTGGGCCCGGACCATCGCTATGTGGCCCAGAGCGGCCTCATCGGCGCGCAATTACCCACCCACCATGCGCTCTATCGCGCCGAGGCCAAAGAGTATGTGTTGCAAGAAGGCCAGGACCGGTTGGAAGTCCGGCTGGAGACCTCGACCCCGGACGGGGTTCGCGTGATCAAGCGCCTTGGCTTTCAGCGCGGAAGCTATCTAATTGATATTACTCATGAAATTGTAAACGAGACGGCGCAACCCTTGGGCCCGGCGCACAGCTATTTCCAGCTCACGCGCGACAACCGGGCGCCGGCCGGCGATCCGGTAATGACCAGTACCTTTACCGGTCCGGCGTTGTATACCGAGCAGGACAAGTACACGAAGGTGCCGTTCGGCAATCTCGACGACGGTCCGTACAGTCGCACGGCGCAGGACGGCTGGGTGGCCATGGTGCAGCACTATTTCGTGTCCGCCTTCCTGCCGCCGGCTCAGGTGCCGCGCGAATTTCGTATCCGTTCGCTGGGGCAGGGCCTGTACGGCGCGGCCGTGATCCTGCCCGTGGCGTCGCTGCAGCCCGGAGAATCGACGCAGGTGACGGTGCCGCTTTACGCCGGTCCGCAGGAGCAGGACCGGCTGCGCGCCATCGCGCCCGGCCTGGATCTGGTCGTGGACTACGGCTGGCTGACCCTGATCGCCGAGCCGCTGTTCTGGGTGCTGAAGCTGTTCTACGACTGGCTGGGCAACTGGGGCCTGGCGATCATCGCCTTGACGGTGCTGATCAAGCTGATCTTCTTCCCGCTTTCCGCTGCGAGCTACAAGTCGATGGCGAAAATGCGCCTCGTCGCTCCGCGACTGCAGCGGCTGAAGGAGCAGTACGGCAATGACCGCATGAAACTGAATCAGGCGATGATGGAGCTGTACAAGGAGGAGAAGATCAACCCGCTCGGCGGCTGTCTGCCGATCCTGGTGCAGATCCCGGTCTTCATCGCGCTGTACTGGGTGTTGCTGGGCAGCGTGGAGCTGCGTAATGCGCCGTTCTACGGCTGGATCACCGATTTGTCCCAGCAGGATCCCTATTACATCCTGCCGATTCTCATGATGGTGTCGATGTTCGTGCAGACAAAGCTGAGCCCCACCCCGCCCGATCCGGTGCAGGCCAAGCTTGTGCTGGCCATGCCAGTCATTTTCGGCATCTTTTTCTTCTTTTTCCCCCCCGGTCTGGGGTTTAACTGTATGTTCAAAAAAATCATTTGATTGCGCATCACTGG
>QGUL01000408.1 GCA_003242425.1 Pseudomonadota bacterium
CGTCATTTGCTGGGCGGGCCCGTTTCCCCGGGCACCGATTTGTGCGGGGGGGGGAAGGTGCGACAGGTCGTACTTGGAGGCTTCGACTTCGGCCGGATCCTCTTCGTCGAGGTCGCGCATGGCGACGATCTCGGGATGACGGAACAGCGCGTTCGAGTCGAAGTTCATCTTCGCGTCGAGCGCCAGCACCTTGCCGTCACCGGTGACGATGAGCGGGTTGATTTCCGCGAGGCTGGCATCGGTTTCCCAGAAAGCCTTGTAGAGGCCCTGCATCACCTTGCGGCCTTCGCCGATGGAGGCTTCCGGAATGCCGATCTTGCGGCACAGATCGTCCGCTTCGGCATCGGTCAGGCCGGTGGCCGGATCGACGAAGACCTTGTGGATCTTCTCGGGCGTTTTCGCGGCCACTTCTTCGATTTCCATGCCGCCTTCGCTGGACGCCATGACCACCACACGCTGGGTCTGACGGTCGACCACCAGGCCGACGTACAGCTCCTTCTTGATGTCGGCGCCTTCCTCGATCAGCAGGCGACGGACCTTCTGGCCTTCGGGACCGGTCTGGTGCGTCACGAGCTGCATGCCGAGGATCTTGCTGGCGTTTTCGCGGACCTCGTCGAGCGATTTCGACACCTTCACACCGCCGCCCTTACCACGGCCGCCAGCGTGAATCTGCGCCTTCACCACCCAGACGTTACCGCCCAGTTCCTGCGCAGCCTTGACTGCTTCGTCAACGGAGAAACACGGAATGCCGCGCGGCGTGGGAACGCCGTACTTGCGCAGCACTTCTTTGGCTTGATATTCGTGGATTTTCATCGCACCCCCTTGGTGTAGCACGCGAGTGTGGAAGATGCCGCAGGGATGCGGCATTGACTGAAATCAAGCTAAATCTTTTGCGCGCCGCAAAGAAACGCACGGACGAGCCGCAAAAAGACTCAGCAAGACCGGAAAGGCGCGGAGTTTAGCACGCGGACGCGCCGCGGCGTTGATCTGCGCGAAGCACGGGCGGCCGGACCGGCCGCCAAGCCGCGCACTACAATGGGCGACGGCGTGACCGGAGGAGGCATGATGGCGTTCGTACTCGCATTCGATCAGGGCACCACCAGTTCCCGGGCGATCGTCTTCGACGAACGCGGGGTCATCCGCGGCATGGCGCAGGCCGAGTTCACCCAGCACTTCCCGCAGCCCGGCTGGGTGGAGCACGATCCCATGGAAATCTGGCGCAGCCAGCGCGATGTGGCCGCCGCCGCGCTGGAGAACGCCGGCGTACGCGCCCGCGACATCGCAGCGCTGGGCATCACCAACCAGCGCGAGACCACCCTGCTCTGGGACCGCCGCGACGGCACGCCCGTGTACCGGGCCATCGTCTGGCAGGACCGCCGCACCGCGGCCGATTGCGAAAGGCTCAAGGCGGCCGGACACGAGCAACTGGTGCGCGCGAAAACCGGGCTGGTGCTCGACCCCTATTTCTCCGGTACCAAGCTCGCCTGGCTGCTCGACCACGTTCCGGGCGCGCGCGAACGCGCGGAGCGCGGTGAGCTCGCTTTCGGCACGGTGGACACCTGGCTCGTCTGGCAACTCACGGACGGCGCCGTCCATGTCACCGATCCCACCAACGCCAGCCGCACCCTGCTCTACAACCTGCACACCGGCGACTGGGACGACGAACTGCTCGCCCTGTTCGGCATCCCGCGCAGCGTGCTGCCCGAGATACGCCCTTCCTCGGGCGTGATCGCCGAAACCGCGCCGCACTTGTACGGCCGCGCCATTCCCATCGCCGGCATCGCCGGCGACCAGCAGGCTGCACTCTACGGCCAGGTCTGCCTGCAGCCCGGCATGGCCAAGAACACCTACGGCACCGGCTGCTTCATGTTGCTGCACACCGGTGCGCACTGCATCGCCTCGCAGCAGGGACTGATCAGCTCGCGCGCCGCGACCGCGCCGGGCGCAGCCCCGGAATACTGTCTCGAAGGCAGCGTGTTCGTGGCCGGTGCGGTGGTGCAATGGCTGCGCGACGAACTGCGGCTCATCCGCCATGCGGCGGAGATCGAGACCCTGGCCGGCCAGGTTCCGGATGCCGGCGGCGTCTATTTCGTGCCGGCCTTCGCCGGCCTCGGCGCCCCGCATTGGGATCCTTATGCGCGCGGGGCGATGTACGGCCTGACGCGCGGCACCACTGCGGCGCATCTGGCGCGCGCCGTACTCGAATCCATCGCCTTCCAATCGGCGGACGTTCTGCGCGCCATGGAACAGGACGCGGGCACCCGCCGGCGCGAATTGCGCGTGCACGGGGGCG
>QGUL01000409.1 GCA_003242425.1 Pseudomonadota bacterium
CAGATGGGCGGTCTGATAGATGTGATCGATATCGGGCCGCTCTTCGCGATCCACCTTGATGTTGACGAACAGCCGGTTCATCACCGCCGCGACCGCCGGGTCCTCGAAGGATTGTGCGCCATCACGTGGCACCAGTGGCAGGCCGAGTAGCCGATGGAGAGGAGAATGGGCTTGCGCTCGGCGCGCGCTCTCTCCAGCGCCTCGGGACCCCAGGGATACCAGTCGACCGGATTGTCGGCGTGCTGCAGCAGGTAGGGACTGGTTTCCCGGGCGAGGCGGTTCAGGGCGGGATCTGCGGGCATGGTCGAAGGCGTGGCGCGAAAGGGGAGATTATCCCCCAGCAGGACGGGTGCCTGTTCGCTTCGCCGCGCTCAGCCGTTGCGGACCCAGGCGAGGATGGGTTCCCACATCGCCACTTCGCGCTCGGCGAGATAGGGCGGCAGATCGAAGATCGATTCGCCCTGGAACGCCGCGTTGGGATAGAGCTGGGTATCGCGCAGCCAGCCCACCAGCGGCACGTCGTGTTCGCGCAGGAAGTTCGCAAGTTGCGTGGCCGCGCGCGTGCGCGGGTCCACGCGCATGCCGATCACGCCGATCGCCTTGCGCCGGCTGAGCGCCTGATCTTCACGCAGCTCCCGCAGGAACGCGCCGGAGGCGGCGATATCGAACAGCGAGGGCTGGATGGGCACGAGCACCTTGTGCGCCTGCTTGAGCATTTCCTGCAGACGCTTGCCGTGCAGCGCGGCCGGCGAATCGAGCACCAGCCAGCTCGCTTCGCGCGGCGCCTGGTCGCGCTGATCGAGCCGGGCGATGGGCGGCAGATGATCCGGCCGCCGCGCCAGCCACTGCAGCGCCGAATGCTGCCGGTCGAGGTCCCACAGACAAACGCCTTCGCCGGCATACGCCAGTCCGGCCGCCAGATTGACCGCGAGCGTCGTCTTTCCCGCCCCGCCTTTGGGATTGACCACCAATACCGATCGCAACATGCGCCCCTCCCCTTTCGATGTCGCGTGTCGTGCCGTGTCCAGGCGCGAATGTACTGCGCGCCGCCCCGGCCGTCAGTTCCGGCCGGGAACCCTCGCACAGACGGGGGAAATTTTTCTCCGCCGGGCGGCCCGGCCGGCGACCAGGCCCGCTTATTGCGACCCGGCATTGCATGTCCCCGCCTCGGATGGCTTTTATATGAAAAGGGTCCTGATCGTCGACGACGAGTACGACACGCGCGCCGTGCTGGAAGTCATCCTTGCTGCGCAAGGCTACCGCACCTGTTCGGCCTCTCATGGTCTCGAGGCACTGAAGCTGATCGAGCAGCAGGCGCCGGATCTCGTCCTGACCGACATGATGATGCCGATCATGGACGGCATCGAACTGTGCGCCACGCTGCGCACGCATCAACGCACGGCGGCGATTCCGGTGGTGCTGATCACCGCGTCGAACAACGTCCCGCAGCAGCCGATGTGGGACCACTGCGTGCGCAAACCCATCGACGTCCCCACCCTCGTCCGGACGGTCGAGGCGCTGCTGCACGCAAACGCCTGACCGCCCCCGCGGAACTCAGCAGTCTCCGTCGGTGATGGCGCCCTTGCTGGCGCTCGACACGAGCTTGGCGTACTTGGCGAGCAGGCCCTTGGTATAGCGCGGCGCGGGCTGCTTCCACTTGGCGCGCCGGCGCTCCAGCTCCTCGTCGCTGACGTTGAGCTGGATGAGCTGCTTGTGCGCGTCGATGGTGATGGAGTCGCCTTCCTCGACCAGGGCGATGGGGCCGCCCACATAAGCCTCTGGCGCGACGTGCCCCACCACCATGCCCCAGGTGCCGCCGGAGAAACGGCCGTCGGTGATCATGCCCACGGACTCGCCGAGTCCCTGGCCGATGATTGCCGAAGTAGGCGCTAACATCTCCTGCATGCCCGGGCCGCCTTTGGGCCCTTCGTAACGGATGACGATCACGTCGCCCGGCTTGATCCGCCGGTTCATGATCGCCTCCATGCATTCGGGCTCGGAGTTGAACACCCGAGCCGGACCGGTGATGGAAGGATTCTTGAGGCCGGTGATCTTCGCCACGCAGCCTTCAGGCGCCAGGTTGCCCTTGAGGATGGCGAGGTGGCCGTGCGGGTAAAGCGGGTTGTCCCATTGCCGGATCACGTCCTGATCCTTGCGCGGCGCGTCCGGCACGTCCGCCAGTTCCTCCGCCAGCGTGCGGCCGGTGATGGTGAGGCAGTCCCCGTGCAGCAGGCCGCGGCGCAGCAGCTCCTCCTCCTCTGGGGGACCCCGCCCCACAGGGGGAAAGTCGGTG
>QGUL01000410.1 GCA_003242425.1 Pseudomonadota bacterium
CTGAAGGTTTCGGCCGCTTCCGGGAACAGGCGCGCGAGCCTCTGGGCCTTCAGCTCGGCCTCGATCTCGGCGCGCGCGCCGGCGAAATCCTTGCTGCCGCGCGGCGCGCTGATGAGGATGTGGCTCGCGCGGCGCTCTTCGTCGCGGCCGGGCTTCACTTCGTCGAGCCGGATGATGTGGAAGCCGAACTCGGTCTCCACCAGCGGCGAGATCTGGCCCGGCTTGAGCTTCCACACCGCGTCCTCGAAGGGTTTCACCATCATGCCGCGGCCGAAAAAGCCCAGATCGCCGCCCTGCTGCGCCGATCCCGGATCGTCTGAATGCTGCCGCGCCAGCTCCGCAAAGCGGTCCGGCTCCTTGCGCAGCTCGTCGAGCAGCGCCTGCGCCTTCGCGCGCGCCTCTTCGCGCGCCTTGGCCTGCGGCGCGACGCTCTCGTCGTAAAACTTCCGGACTTCCTCTTCGCTCACCGTCACCTGCGAAGCCAGCGCCTCGCGGGTCAACACCACGTAGGCGGCACGCACCTGGGCCGGGATTTCGAACTCACCGGGATTGGCGGCGTAGTAAGCGTCGATCTCCTCGGGCGCGACGCTCACCTTGCCGGCGAACTCGCCGGCGGTGACGAGCGCGCGCGCCACCTGGCGCCGTTCGGCGCGGGCGCGCGCGAAGCGTTCCGCCATAGTGCGCGACACGAAGGCCGTTCCGCTCACGCCGTCGGAAAGCTGCTCGAGCGCGATGTCGGTGCGCAGTTGCGCCTCGAAACCGGCCGGGCTGAGGTTCTGCGCCCGCAACAGCGCCTCGTAACGCTCCCGGGAGAAGCGCCCCTCGCTCTGGAAGGCGGGGTAGTTGGCGATGAATTCGCGCACCTGCTCGTCGCTCGCGAACATCTTGTGGCGATAGGCGAAATCGAGCAGCAGGCGCCGGTCGATCATGGCGTCGAGCAGCTCGCGGCGCGCCTCGGGGGTGTCGAACAGATCCGGGTCGATCGCGCCGCCGAAGGCATCGCGCATGCGGTTGCGCTGCTCGATGAGCGCGCTTTCGAACTCCTGCACCGTGATCGGCTGGCCGGCGACTTCGGCCACGTCGGCACGGGCGCCGAAAAAGCCCTCGTAGGACTGGATGCCGAAAAAGGCGAAGGTCGGCACGATGATGAGCGCCAGGAAGAATTGCAGGAGGCGTTTGTGTTTGCCAACGAAGTCGAACATGCGGCAGCTTCCCGATCTTTCTCGCCCGTCAGGCGCGACGTGAACCGAATCCTAAGGACGCCCGGGCATTCGGGCAATAAAAAAGGCGAACCGACGGTTCGCCTTGCTTGACCACTGTGAAGCGAACTGCGGGCCGCTTCTGCAAAGTTGGCGGAGTGGACGGGACTCGAACCCGCGACCCCCGGCGTGACAGGCCGGTATTCTAACCAACTGAACTACCACTCCCCTTCACTACAACTGGTGGGTGCTGACGGGATCGAACCGCCGACTTTCGCCTTGTAAGGGCGACGCTCTACCAGCTGAGCTAAGCACCCCTTCGCGCTGCGGACCGGAGTCCGGCGCGCAGAGGACCGCTAGTTTATAGCATCCTTGAGCGCTTTGCCAGCCCGAAATTTGGGAACCTTCGCGGCTTTGATTTCGATGCTGTTGCCGGTGCGCGGATCGCGACCGCTGCGCGCCGCACGCTCGCTCACGTAGAAGGTGCCGAAACCCACCAGGGTAACCATGTCGCCCTTGGCGAGCGTGTTCTGAATGGCTTCCACCGCCGCATCCAGCGCACGTTGCGCGGCCGCCTTGGAGATGTCGGCCTTCTGCGCGATGTAGTCGATCATTTCGGTCTTGTTCACTGTATCTCCTTGTCAGTCGTGTTGTCCAACACGGCGCCCCTCCCAACTCTGCGCCGCCTGATCGGCGGAAGCAATCGCTCCCGGCAAAACAATGCCGGCCGGCCTCGCGGCCGCCGGCATGTTGTTGAAACACTCAGTGCGTGATGACGGAAGACGTCGCTTGGCTGCCTTCGGGCGCCGGCGGCACGGTACCCGATTCCGTCGCCGCAAGCGGCTCCGGCATGCGCTCCAATGCGACTTCCAGCACTTTGTCGATCCACTTCACGGGGATGATCTCGAGCTTGTTCTTGACGTTGTCCGGAATGTCGACGAGATCCTTCACGTTCTCTTCCGGGATCAGCACCGTCTTGATGCCGCCGCGGTGCGCCGCCAGCAGCTTCTCCTTGAGGCCGCCGATCACCAGCACCTCGCCGCGCAGGGTAATCTCGCCCGTCATGGCGACATCGGCCCGCACCGGGATGCC
>QGUL01000411.1 GCA_003242425.1 Pseudomonadota bacterium
TCAGACGTTGAAGAGGAATGTAATGACGTCGCCGTCCTGTACGACGTAGTCCTTACCTTCCGCGCGCAGCTTGCCGGCTTCCCGCGCGCCCTGCTCGCCCTTGTATTTGATGAAATCCTCGAAGGAGATGGTCTGGGCGCGGATGAAGCCTTTCTCGAAATCGGTGTGGATGACGCCGGCAGCCTGCGGTGCGGTGTCGCCCCTGCGGATGGTCCAGGCGCGCACTTCCTTCACGCCGGCGGTGAAATACGTTTGCAGGCCGAGCAGCCGGTAGCCGGCGCGGATGAGCCGGTTGAGGCCGGGTTCCTCCAGGCCCATGTCTTCGAGGAAGAGGCGTTTCTCCTCTTCGTCCAGATCGGCGAGCTGCGCTTCGATGGCGGCGCAGATGGGCACCACCGGCGCGTTCTCCTTGCGCGCGTATTCCTCCACCCGCTCGAGCAGCGGATTGTTCTCGAAGCCGTTCTCCGCCACGTTGGCGACATACATGGTCGGCTTCATGGTAAGCAGGAACAGCGGCCGCAGCAGCGCGCGTTCCTCCTTGGAGAGCTCCACCGTGCGCGCGGGCCGCGCCTCGTTCAGCACCGCCTGAACCTTTTCCAGCACGGCGACGAGCTTTTGCGCCTCCTTGTCGCCCGCCTTGGCCACCTTGGCGTGCTTCTGCAGCTGCCGTTCCACGGTCTGCAGGTCGGCGAGCGCCAGCTCGGTGTTGATGGTTTCGATGTCGGCGATGGGGTCGACCCGGCCCGCCACGTGTACGACGTTGGGATCGTCGAAGCAGCGCACCACGTGGGCGATGGCGTCGGTCTCGCGGATGTTGGCGAGAAACTGATTGCCCAGTCCCTCGCCTTTCGAAGCGCCCGCCACCAGTCCGGCAATATCGACGAATTCGACCGTGGCCGGCACCACGCGCTGCGGTTTGACGATCTCGGCGAGCTGCGCGAGACGCGGATCCGGCACTTCCACGATGCCGACATTCGGCTCGATGGTGCAGAACGGATAGTTCTCCGCGGCGATGCCCGCTTTGGTGAGCGCGTTGAAGAGAGTGGACTTGCCGACGTTCGGCAGGCCGACGATTCCGCAGCGTAGTGTCATGGTTGAACCTTCGTGTGCAACTTCAGCATCGCGGCTTCCATGTCGCCGGCGAGCATGAGATCGGAGACGGCCAGCGCGCGGTCGAGCGCACCTTCGATCGCTTCGCGGTCGGCGGGCGAAGGCGCTTTCAGCACGTAGTCGGCCACCACGTTCTTGTCGCCCGGATGGCCGATACCGAAACGCAGGCGCCAGGTATCGCGGCTGCCGAGCTGGGCCTCGATGTCGCGCAGGCCGTTGTGGCCGCCCGCGCCGCCGCCCTTCTTGAGCTTCACCGTGCCAGGCGGGAAATCCAGCTCGTCGTGCACGATGAGGATCTCCTCGGGCCGGATCTTGTAGAACCGCGCCAGCGCGCCGACCGCCTTGCCGGACAGATTCATGTAGGTCTGCGGCTGCATGAGCCAGAGCTCGCCCTCCGGGCGTGATACGCGCGCAACACACGCATGGAATTTCGCGTCCTTGGCCAGCATGACGCCCAGCCGGGACGCAAGACGCTCCACGAACCAGAAACCGACGTTGTGCCGGTCGCGTTCGTGTTCTCGTCCGGGATTGCCCAAACCTGCGACGAGTCTGATGGCCATGCGCTGGATGTGGTCGGTTGGCACAAAGAAAAAAAGGCGCGTCGGTCACCCGCGCGCCTCGTTTCCGGAAGCCGCCGCTTATTTCGTCTCTTCCGCCGGCGCAGCAGCCGCTTCGCCGGCCGCTTCTTCGGCGCCGGCCGGCACGTTGGCGACCACCACCGCGGGGTTCTCGTTGCGGTTGGCGAGCTCCACGCCCGGCGGCAGCTTGATGTCGTGCGCGTGGATGCTGCCGTTGACCGGGATGTTCGTCAGGTCGACCTCGATGTACTGCGGCAGCGCATCGGGCAGACACTTGATCTCGATTTCGTTCAGCACGTGCGTGATGGTCGCGCCGTGCAGTTTCACCGCGTCGTTGTTTTCCTGGTTGAGGAAGTGCAGCGGCACCTTCATGGTGATCTTCTGGTCCGCCGCCACGCGCTGGAAGTCGACGTGCTGCACTTCGCGGCGCCACGGATGCATGTTGAAAGCGCGCAGCAGCACGCGCTGCGGCTTGCCGTCGAGATTGAGCGTGAGAATAGACGCGTGGAACTCTTCCTTGCGCAGGAGCTGGAAGATTTCGTTGTGGTCCAGCTCGAGCAGTACGGCGGGCTCGTTGCCCCCGTAGAGGATGCCC
>QGUL01000048.1 GCA_003242425.1 Pseudomonadota bacterium
TAGCCGAAGCCGCCGCTGCCGCGCGGCTCGTCCACGATCTCGCCGTACCAGCGACCCTCGGCGATGAGCGGTTCGGGGTCTTCGGCATGGCGCAACAGCACCACCACACAGTAGTAATGCGCGCGGCGGTCGGCCACGCCCCGCAAGGCGGCGACGAGCTTGGCGTTGTTGCGCGCGTCCGATTTCGGCTCGCCGGCGTAGCGGGAAGAATGCACTCCAGGCGCGCCGCCCAGCGCCGCGACGCAAAGCCCCGAATCGTCGGCGAGCGCCGGCAGCCCGCTCAGGCGGGACGCGTGACGCGCTTTGGCGAGCGCGTTCTCGACGAAAGTACCGTAGGGTTCGGCCGCCTCTTCGATGCCAAGCGCACCCTGCGTCACCACTTCCAGGCTCAAGGGCTGCAAGAGCTGCTCCAGCTCGCGCAGCTTGCCGGCGTTGTTCGAGGCCAGCACCACCCGCCGAAGGCCCGCGCTCATTTCAGCGCTCCAGCACCGCGCGCTGCGCTTCGATCAGCTGCCGGATGCCGCGCGCAGCCAGATCGAGCATCGCGTCCATCTGCTCGCGGCTGAATGGTTCGCCTTCGGCCGTGCCCTGGATTTCCACCAGTCCGCCGCTGCCGGTCATGACCACGTTCATGTCCGTGTCGCAGGCCGAGTCCTCCTGGTAATCGAGATCGAGCACCGGCACGCCCTGGTAGATGCCGACCGAGACGGCGGCAACGAAATCGCGCACCGGCGACTCGGCGATGCGCTGCTCGGCGAGCAGCCATTCCACCGCGTCGCAGGCAGCGACGAAGGCGCCGGTGATACTGGCCGTGCGCGTACCGCCGTCGGCCTGCAGCACGTCGCAATCGATCTGAATGGTGCGCGGGCCGAGCTTGGCGAGATCCATGACCGCGCGCAGCGAACGGCCGATGAGCCGCTGGATCTCCTGCGTGCGGCCGCTTTGCCTGCCGCGCGCGGCTTCGCGTTCGGTGCGGGTGTGGGTCGAGCGCGGCAGCATGCCGTATTCCGCGGTCAGCCAGCCCTGTCCGCTGTCGCGCAGGAAGGGCGGCACCTTCTCGTCCACGCTCGCGGTGCAAATCACCTTGGTGTCGCCGAATTCCACGAGTACGGAACCCTCGGCATGCTTGGTATAGCCCCGGGTGATCCGTACGGGACGCAATTCTTCGGGCAGACGCCCGCTGGGTCGGTTCATGTTCACATCATCCACTGGAAAGGGCCGCGCATGGCCGCGCAGCCGAATGGGAATCGCCTAGGGTACGCGACCCGCGGCGCTTTCGTCACGCCCGATCAGGAGGAGTGTTTTTTGATGGCGTTGCGGATCTCGGCGATGGCGCGCTCGATTTCCTCGTCGCTCAGGTAGCCGCCCTCCTGACCGCCCTGGCTGGTGCGGCCGAACTGCACCACGGTCGTCTTGTAGGCGTTGGGATCCATTTCGACGGTGGAAATCCACTGGTCGCCGTCCTCGAGCAGCTCTTCGGCCCAGGTCATGGCGATGACCGAAAGATTGTCGCCGTCGGGACCGGCACGCGATTCGGCCAGATCGAGCAGGTTGGGCACCGCGGACATGATGTCTTCCCGCAGCAGGGCCTCGCAGATCAGCCGGCCCGACAAGGGGCTCCAGAGGCCGTCGGTGCACAGCAGCAGCGTATCGCCGTGGCGCAAGGCCGTGGGGCGCGAGAGATCGATCTTCGGCGGCGCCATCTGTCCAAGGCAGTTGAAGATCTTGTTGCGCTCGGGGTGATGCGCCACCGCTTCCTCGCGGATGCGGCCGCTGTCGACCAGCATCTGCACACGCGAATGGTCCTTGGTCTGGACCACTATGCGGCCGTCGCGGATGAGGTACAGACGGGAATCGCCCACGTGCGCCCAGTACGCCAGGCCATCCTGGACGATGCAGCAGACGACGGTGGTACGGGGGGTTTCCAGCAGGCCGCGCTCGTTGGCGTAGTCGATGATCGCCAGGTGCGCGTTCATGATGGTGTCGAACAGGAAGCGGAAGGGATCCTCGAGCTGGGGCTTCGCCTGGCGCTGGAAGGCTTCGGCAATGAACTGGGTCGCGATCTGGGCGGCCACTTCGCCGTGCAAGTGGCCGCCCATGCCATCCGCGACGATCATGCACAGGGCGTCACGGCTGTAGCAGTAGGCCACGCGGTCCTGGTTGGCCTTGCGCGGCCCCTGCCTGCTTTCCTGATAGATGCTGAATTTCATCCGCCGCCCCTTTGCCTAGCGACGCGCCAGCCGCATCAGCGTGCTGCGCAGATTGGCGACGAAGGAACGCTTGCGCGGGCCTTCGGGGTCGCGTTCGCGCAGCAGCACCTTCTGCAGCGCCATGACGCTCTGCGGCCGCTGTAGATGGTCGAGCTGCAGGCACCAGTCGATGGTCTCCAGCAACTGGGTCGAATACTTGCCCGCGAACAGCTTGGTGGCCGAGACGTAGCGGTCGCGTTCCATGCGCAGGTCGGCCGCCTGCGGGGCCGCCCCGGCCAGGCAGGCGAACAGGCTCGCGCCCACCGAATAGATGTCGCTCCAGGGCCCGAGCAGGTCGCGCTTCTGGTAGTGCTCGGGCGAGGCGAAGCCGGGCGTGTACATGGGATTGAGCTTGAAGCCCTCGCTCGTCAGCGTCTGCCGCGCGGCGCCGAAGTCGATCAGCACCGGCGTGCCGTCGTTGCGGATGTAGATGTTCGCCGGTTTGATGTCCAGGTGCAGCAGCTTGTTCGAGTGCACCTCGCGCAGGCCGTTCAACAGCAGGGTGAACACCCGGCGGATGAAGTTCTCCTTCATCGCCCCGCGGCGAGCCTGGATGTGCTCCTGCAGCGTGCGGCCGCGTTCGTAGCGCATCACCAGGTACACGGTCTCGTTGGCGCGGAAAAAGTTCAACACCCGCACGACGTTGGGATGCGAAAGCCGCGCCAGCGCCCGCCCCTCCTCGAAAAAGCACTTCATGCCGTAACGGAAGGTGGCGAGGTTCTCTTCGGCGATGGAGGGCAGCGCGTCGCCCTCCTTGCGCAGGGCCAGCGAGCTGGGCAGGTATTCCTTGATTGCTACCGGTTGGTTGTTCTCGTCGTGCGCCAGATAGACGATCGAGAACCCGCCGCAGGAAAGAACTTTGGTGATGCGATAGTTCTGCAGTTGGTAGCCATCCGGCAGAGGCTGGTTCGCTTGCGACGGCATGAGGTCCGCTAAAGCTGCCCTGTGCGATAAGATACGGTTTTTTCGGGCCGGATTGTCTTGCTTTGTTCCGTCAAAGTAAAGCGACGGTGCCGCGACAACCTGACAAGCTTCGCATGATCCAAAGCATGACCGGCTACGCGACGGTGGTGCGGGAGCTGCCGCAAGGCACCCTGACCCTGGAGCTGCGTTCCGTGAACAGCCGTTTCCTGGACCTGCAGTTCCGCATCGTCGACGACCTGCGGGCGGTCGAACCCTCCTTGCGCGAGCGCATCACGGCACGCATTGCGCGCGGCAAGGTCGACTGCCGCATGAGCTACACCCCGGCGCCGCTCGCCCAGCTCGACGCACCGCTGAACGTCGAGGCGATCAAACGGCTGGGGCAGCAATCCGAGCTGATCCGCCGCTATCTGCCGGATGCGGCGCCCTTGCGCGTGGTGGACGTGCTGCGCTGGCCGGGGGTAATGGGCGAGGACACGGGCGCGGACGAGGCCCTTTATGCCGCCGCGGCCGAGGCCGTCGAGCATGCCCTCGACGAACTGACGGCGGCGCGCCGGCGCGAGGGGGACAAGCTCAAACGCATGATCCTGGAACGCGTGAACGCGATCCGCGAACGCCTGCGCGCGCTGGAACCGCTCATTCCGGAGTCGATCGCCGCCTACCAGGAAAAACTCTCCGCCAAACTGCGCGAGGTGCTGGCGAGCGCCGACGAGGACCGCATCCGCCAGGAGATCGCCGTATACGGCGTGAAGATCGACGTCGCCGAGGAGCTTTCCCGCCTCGCCGCGCACCTCGACGAGGTGGAGCGCGTGCTCGAACAGGGCGGCCCTGTCGGCAAACGGCTCGACTTCCTCATGCAGGAGCTCAACCGCGAAGCCAATACGCTCGGCTCCAAATCCGTTTCCAAGGAACTGTCCGACGCCGCACTGGAGTTCAAGCTGCTCATCGAACAGATGCGCGAGCAGGTGCAGAACATCGAATAGTTGCCCGCGCCGCGCCCTTGGCGCACCGCAATCGCCTATGATGAACCTCTTTGGTACGCCCGCACGCCATGCCTGAAGTCGAAGGCCTGCTGTTCATCGTGGCCGCGCCCTCGGGGGCCGGCAAGTCCTCCCTGGTCAAGGCCCTGCTCGAGGACATTCCCGATCTGGCGCTGTCTATCTCTTATACCACCCGCGCGCCGCGCCCCGGCGAGCAGAACGGCCGCGAATACCATTTCGTCGATCAGGCGACCTTTGCGCGCATGCGCGAGGCGGGCGAGTTCCTGGAATGCGCCGAAGTGCACGGCAACTGGTACGGCACCTCGAAGGCGCAGATCGGCCGGCTGCGCGCCGCGGGCCGCGATGTGGTGCTGGAAATCGACTGGCAGGGGGCACAGCAGGTGCGGCGGCTGTTTCCGGACGCCATCGGCATCTTCATCCTGCCCCCTTCGCTGGAAGAGCTGGGCCGCCGCCTGATCAACCGCGGACAGGACAGCGAAGAGGTGATCCGGCGCCGCCTGGCCGCCGCCGCGGCCGAGATCGGCCATGCGGTGGAATTCGATTATGTTATTATTAACAACGACTTCGAACGCGCACGCGGCGATCTGGCCGCGGTCGTTCGAGCGTCCAGACTCGCGATGGAACGCCAGCGTGCGCGTCATCCCGAGTTGTTCAACCTGAAGGATTAGCCATGGCCCGTATCACTGTCGACGATTGCCTGCAGAACATTCCCAACCGCTTCCAGCTCACGCTGGCCGCGACCTACCGCGCACGGCAATTGGCCCAGGGCGGCACGCCCATGGTGGAACAGAACCGGGACAAGCCTACCGTGATCGCGCTGCGCGAAATCGCGGCCGGCAAGGTGGGCATCGAAATGCTACAGCGCGTACACCAGAATTGAACGACGAGTGCACATGTAGGTCGCGTACGCTCGGCGCCCCGCTGCAGGGGCGCCGGACCATCCATGTGCCGCAAGAGGGGCGGCGATGAGCGCCGTACCTGCCGCGATCGATGCGTTGAAGCTGAACCTGGCGGGTTATCTCAAGCCTGCCGATCTCGAACGCATCGAAGAAGCCTATCGCTTCAGCGACGCCGCGCACCGCGGCCAGTACCGCAAGAGCGGCGAACCCTACATCTCCCACCCTGTCGCCGTCGCTGAAATCCTTTCCCAGTGGCAGCTCGACCCGCAGACCCTGATGGCGGCCCTGCTCCACGATGTCGTCGAGGATACCAAGATCTCCAAGGACGACATCAGCGAACGCTTCGGCAAGGTGGTCGCCGAACTGGTCGACGGCGTCTCCAAGCTCGACAAGATCGAGTTCCAGAGTCAGCAGGAGGCCCAGGCCGAGAATTTCCGCAAGATGCTGCTGGCGATGGCGCGCGACGTGCGCGTCATTCTCATCAAGCTCGCCGACCGCCTGCACAACATGCGCACCCTCGACGCGGTGAGCCCGCACAAGCGTCACCGCATCGCCCGTGAGACCATCGAGATCTACGCCCCGATCGCGAGCCGCCTGGGACTGGATTCGCTCTACCGCGAGCTGCAGGACCTGTCCTTCAAGCACCTCTATCCGCTGCGCTACCGGACGCTCGCCAAAGCGGTCAAGGCCGCGCGCGGCAACCGCCGCGAGGTGGTCAACAAGATTCTGGAAGCCATCAAGCAGAAACTCGCCGACGAAGGCATCGAGGCCACGGTCACCGGGCGCGAGAAGAGCATCTACTCGATCTACAAGAAGATGGTCGAGAAGTCGCTGTCCTTCTCGGAAGTGCTCGACATCTACGGCTTCCGCGTCGTGGTGAAGGACGTGCGCTCCTGCTATCTCGCCCTCGGCGCCCTGCACTCGCTGTACAAGCCCGTTCCCGGCAAGTTCAAGGACTACATCGCCATCCCCAAGATCAACGGCTACCAGTCCCTGCACACCTCGCTGATCGGACCGTTCGGCACGCCGGTGGAAATCCAGATCCGCACCGAGGAGATGCACCACATCGCCGAGACCGGGGTGGCTTCGCACTGGCTCTACAAGGAGGACGGGGACGCGCTGTCCGAGGTGCAGCAACGCACCCGCAAGTGGCTGCAGTCGCTGGTGGAAATCCAGAGCGCGAGCGGCGATTCGGCCGAGTTCTTGGAACACGTCAAGGTCGACCTGTTCCCGGACGAGGTCTACGTATTCACGCCCGCAGGCAAGATCCTCAACCTGCCGCGCGGCGCCACGCCCGTCGATTTCGCCTACGCCGTGCACACCGACATCGGCAACCGCTGCGTGGCCGCCAAGGTGAACTACGAGCTCGTGCCGCTGCGCACCGAGCTGCGCAACGGCGACCGGGTGGAGATCATCACCGCCGCGCACGCGCATCCGAACCCCGCCTGGCTCTCCTATGTGAAGACCGCCAAGGCGCGCTCGCAGATCCGCCATTTCCTCAAGACCATGCAGTTCGAGGAATCGGTGGCGCTGGGCGAGCGGCTGCTCGGCCAGGCGCTGCGCGGGCTGGGCGGCAATCTCATCGACGTCACACCCGACCGCTGGGAGAAGCTGGTGCGGGAGAGCAGCGCCAAATCGCGCGAGGAAGTGCTGGCCGACATCGGCCTGGGCAAGCGGCTCGCCGCCATCGTCGCCCGTCAGTTGCTCCCCGTGACCGACCAGCCTTCTTCCGCCGAGGCGAAGCCCGGTTCGATCGTCATCCGCGGCTCCGAGGGCATCGCCGTGCAGTTCGGCAAGTGCTGCCGGCCGATTCCGGGCGACCCCATCATCGGTTTCATCAAGAAGGGCCAGGGCCTGGTGGTGCACACCTCCGACTGCCAGGCGGTGAAGAAGTCGCGCAACGATCCCGAGAAATGGATCGATGTCGAATGGGAGGCGGACCCGAACAAGCTGTTCGACGTCGGGCTGCGTGTCGTGGCCGCCAACCAGCGCGGTGTGCTCGCCAAAGTGGCCGCCGCCATCGCCGAGGCGGGTTCCAACATCGACAACGTGAGCATGGACGAGGACCGCGGCCTCTACACCACCATGCATTTCACCATCCAGGTCCACAACCGCCTGCACCTGGCACGCGTCATGAAAGGCATCCGGCGCATACCCGAGGTCGTGCGGCTCGCGCGCATCAAGGAGTAATTGCAGCCCGCGCCGGACGCCGTGCGCCGCGCACGAGGAGGACCGCTCATGAGAATCCGCGCGAACGGCATCGAACTGAACTACACCGTCGAAGGCGAAGGCCCGTGGCTCGTCATGAGCCACGCGCTCGCCTGCGATCTGCACATGTGGGACGACCTGGCGGCGTGGCTTGCGCAGCGCTTCACCGTGCTGCGCTACGACATCCGCGGGCACGGCCGCAGCGACGCCCCGAGCGGGCCCTACAGCCTGGAAATGCTCGCCGACGATGCCGCGGCACTGCTCGACGCGCTCGGCGTGGAGCATGTGCACTGGGTCGGGTTGTCGATGGGCGGCATGATCGGCCAGGTTTTCGCGCTGGCCCATCCCGAACGCGTGCGCAGCCTGGTGCTGGCCGACACCAGCAGCCGCTACGGTCCCGAAGTGGAAGCCATCTGGGCGGAACGGATCCGGATCGCGCGCGAACAGGGCATGGACGCGCTGGTGCAGCCCACCCTGGAACGCTGGTTCACCCCGCCCTTCCGCGCCGCGCACCCCGAGCTGATGCGGCGCATCGGCGACATGATCCGCACCACGCCGGTCGAAGGGTACGCCGGTTGCGGGCTGGCGATCGCCAAGCTCGATTTCACCGACCGGCTGCGCGGCCTGCGCTGCCCCGCACTGGTCCTGGTCGGCGAGCAGGACAGCGGCACCCCGGTCGGGATGGCGCGTGAAATCCAGGCCGCGATCCCCGGCGCGCAGCTCGTCGTCATCCCCTCCGCCTCGCATCTGTCGCATCTGGAGCAGCCGGAGGCTTTCCGGACGGCGTTGGAGCGGTTCTACGGCAGCCTAGCCGCGTGAGAGGAACCGGCGCCGCAGCCGGTGATAAACATCCGGCCCGCGGGGCGGCGCGGCGAGATAGCCGAGCAGCACGCCGACGGCATTGGCCGCCATGTCGTACCCCTCGTAGCTGCGCCAGCTCGTCAGCCCTTGCAGGAACTCGAGCGCCACGCCGAGCGCCACGAACGCCGCAGCCAGGCGTAGACGGACGCGCGTCTCGCGATGCAACTGGGCGAACCAGCCCATCAGCAACGCATAGGCAAAAAGATGCTGCAGCTTGTCGCCCGCGCGCACGTCCAGCGCGGGCGGGGAGGGAATGAGGGAAAAGATGATGACCAGGGCGACGAGCAGCCAGCCGCAGCAGCGCCACGTGCGTTCCAGTGCGTCCATACCGTCGTCCGCGGACATACCCAAAAACAAGGGCCGGCGGTGCCGGCCCTCGGGAATTGGTGGTGGAGTTTACCACTCTGTCGAACCTTCCTCAATAACGCCTGCGGGTTGGTGCGGAAGCGCACGGAGTCATGCGGCCTCATCACGCTTCGCAAGCATCTCATGAAGCCAGCCGCCAAAACGCCGCTCGCACTCCTGCA
>QGUL01000412.1 GCA_003242425.1 Pseudomonadota bacterium
TTTGGTGGCATGTTTGGCTCCTTTCTTGAATTCGATTATTTGCCCGTGCAAACCCAGCTTGTTGCCCGACCGGCTCTTGGGGGCCAGGAATCCCCTCAGTCTGGGCGCCGCGCCGAGCGGCGCGCCTGCCAGGAGCTTCGCCCGCTCCTGCACCGCCACGCAGGCCAGTTCCAGTTCGACCTGCCTCGGTACGGCCGCCTCGATCTGGGTCGAGGCGTGGGCGATGCGGAAGTCCAGAACCGGGATTCCCGCGGGCGTGTGCCGCAGCGCGTCGCGCTCGATCAGCACACCGGTCAGTACCAGCTGGTTGTCGCGATCCAATCGTCAGGCGCCGGCAGCCGGCTGTTCGGCCGCAGCGGCCGCTTCCTCGGTCTTGGCTTCCTCGGCGGGCTTCGCCTGCTGCGGCTCGAGCACCGAGCGCGCCTTCTCGTCCTTCATCATGGGCGAAGGCGCGGTGACCGCCTGTTTCATCCGCACGATGAGGTGGCGCAGCACCGCATCGTTGAATTTGAAGGCGTGGTCCAGCTCGTCGAGCGTTTCGCCGTCGCATTCGATGTTCATGAGCACGTAGTGCGCCTTGTGCACTTTCTGGATCGGATAGGCGAGCTGGCGACGGCCCCAGTCCTCGAGACGATGGATCTTCCCGCCACGCCCCGTCACCAGGGTGCGGTAGCGCTCGATCATCGCCGGGACCTGTTCGCTCTGGTCCGGATGGACGATGAATACGATTTCGTAATGACGCATGCAGACTCCTTGTGGGCTGAATGGCCACCCGCCCTGCGAGCGGTGTGGCAAGGTTTCCGGGACCATCCCGGAAAAGCCCGCGATTATAGCCGTCCGGGCAAGGCTGAGGCAAGGAAATCAAGGGGATGGGGAAACCCGCCCGGGCTTGCCGCGCCCGGTGGCGCCTCCGAACGAGGTCGAAAAGGTCTGAGAAAGCGCCGATAGCGCTTCGAACGGGGCAATGCACGGTGAACCTTGCCGCGCATACGTCCGTAACGGCCGCGGCGCATGTGCGCGCGGCGGGTGTTGTGGCGTCGCCGCCTATGCGGCAACGCCTGCGGTGTCCGATACTGGACCGGAGCCCCGACGCACAGCCGGCGCATTACTTGCGCCGGCCGCTTCCATTCGCCGTCACTGGACGGAGATCTGCCGGGTCCTGGTATCGGCCTTCTTCGGCAAGGTCAGTTCCAGCACGCCGTCGACGTACTTCGCCGAGGCCTTGGTCTCGTCGAGGTCGTGCGCGAGCGCAAAGCTGCGATAGAGAGTGCCGTAGTAGCGTTCGCTGCGCACCACGCGTCCTTTTTCCTTCACCTCTTCTTCACGCTTCGACTCGGCGCTGATGGTCACCCGGTTGCCGTCCACTTCGACCTTGATGTCCTCCTTCTTTACGCCGGGCATCTCGGCCTTCACGGTGTAGGCCTTGTCGTCTTCCTCGACGTCGATCTTGATGCCCATGGAGGTTTCCGGCTCCCACTGCAGGGGTTGCCACATGCGCCGGATCAACTCGTCGAACGGATCGTCAAAGGTTTCGACAGCACGCCGCCGAAAAGGGTTGAACAGCGAGAGATTGGCCATGGTTGCGCTCCTAATCCAAGAATATCGACCGCTTGTACACGCTTGCGCAGCCGGACCAACGGAGCGATTCGTGCGCGGACCGTTCCGTCCGCCTGTGCGTTGCGTCTGCAAGCGGTATCAAACATAGCGCTTGCGCCGAAGCGGAGATTGATCGTCCTCAAAAGGGATGTCAGCCCGCGGCGCGCCCCGCAGGGTGCAAGAAGCGTGCTGTCGCCGCGTCGTCGGGCGCGGCCGACAGCGGCGCCGCTAGCGGGCGGCGGCGAGCCGGCGCCGCAAGGATTCGTACAGGCAGATGCCCGCGGCGACCGAGACGTTGAGGCTTTCGACTTTGCCGAGCATGGGAATGCGCACGACCATGTCGCAACGCTCGCGCGTGAGCCGGCGCATGCCCTCGCCTTCGGAGCCGAGCACCCAGGCGATGGCGTTGGGAAGGTCGACCTGATAGAGATCGTGCTCGGCATCGTCGGCCGTGCCGACCACCCAGATGTTGCGTTCCTTCAGCTCGTCGAGCGTGCGGGCGAGATTGGTGACGACGAAATAAGGCACGCTGTCCGCCGCGCCGCTCGCCACCTTGATGGCGGTCGCGGACAGGCCGGCCCTGCGATCCTTGGGCCGGATGCCCGCATGGCGCCGGGCCGTCTCCTTTACACCACTGAAGCCGGCCGACAAAAAAGAGGGGGTAGAGCCGGCGGGCGG
>QGUL01000049.1 GCA_003242425.1 Pseudomonadota bacterium
TCGGGCCTGGCCCCCCCACAAACGCCCTCCGTTTTCCCCCCGCCCATTTTCCCCCGCGATTTCGGCCCGCGCCTCGCCGCCTTCCTGCTTTACCTTCCCCCCCTGACCGGGGACGAAGCCGAGCTTCTGCAGCGACGCGGCATTGAGGAAAGCCTTGGGCGCGTCCGAGGCCGGCGCCTTCTGCAGCGGTTCGGAGCGGCGCACCAGAGGATCGGCGAAATAGATCGGCACGTCGGCCACGCGCTCCAGCGTCGCCTTGGCCACAGTCGTGACGTCGACCTTGACCGGACCGATTTCGTTGGAAAGCGGCATCGCGGCCTGCAGCGCCTCCTGGCGCACTTCCTCGCTGCTGTTGTACTCGAAGCCCTGCAGACCGAGCAGGTTGCCCAGCACGCGCAGCACCTTCCACGCCGGGCGGGTCTGCGCCAGCGGCTGCACCGCCGCGTTGAAGCTCTGCAGGCGCCCTTCGGTGTTGACGAAGCTGCCGCTCGTCTCGGTGAACGGCGCGATGGGCAGCATCACGTCGGCGTAGTCCACCGCACGGGTCTGGAAAGGCGTGAGCGCGACGACGAAGTCGGCCTTGTGCATGGCCTGGATCGCCTGGCGCGGGTTGTGGCAGTCCAGCTCCGGTTCGACGTTGAGCAGCACGTAGGCCGACTGCGGCTGTTGCAGCATCGACGCGGCGTTGAGGCCGTTGGGCCCCGGTACGGCCTGGGCCTGATAGCCGCCGACGCTGTTCGCCGCCTCGCCCAGGAAGCCGAAGCGCGCACCGAGAATCTGCGCGAGCTGCTGCGTGAGGGCATGCAGTTCGGCGAGACGCGGATGCTGCACCGCGCTGTTGCCGAGGAAGAGGCCCACGTCCTGGCCGGAAGCGAGGCTTTGCGCGATGGCGCGCGCCGCGTCGCTCACCTGCACCGCGGCGACGTCGGCGGGCACGGCCGCGCCCTTCGCCTCGGCAGCCGCCTTGACGATCTGCGCCAGCGCCGCCACGAATTCGCTCGGCCGCACGACCATGCGGTTGGCGAGTTTGACCAGCGAGTTGTCGTCGGCCATGTGCAGGATGTTGACCTGCTGGCCCTTCTTCGCGGCCTGACGGAAACGGTTGGCGATGAGCGGGTGATCCTTGCGCAGGAAGGAGCCGATCACCAGCACGCGGTCGAGCGCCGACAGCTCCTTCACCTTCATGCCCAGCCAGGGCGCGCCCTTGCGCAGCGCGTCCCCGGAGAAGTCGGACTGGCGCAGGCGGAAGTCGACGTTCTCGCTGCCCAGGCCGCGGATCAGTTTCTGCAGCAGATAGAGTTCTTCGAAGGTGGCATGCGGCGAAGCCAGCGCCCCGACGCTGTTGCCCGCCTTGCGCAGCCCCTCGACCACGCGATCGAGCGCGACCTGCCAGTCGACCTCACGCCATTCGCCGCCCTGCTTCACCATCGGGCGCTCGAGGCGCTCGGTGTTGAGGCCGCAGTAGGAAAAGCGGTCCTTGTCGGACAGCCAGCATTCGTTCAGTTCCTCGTTCTCCAGCGGCAGCACACGCATGACCTTGGAGAGCTTGACCTGCACGATCAGGTTGGAGCCGAGGCTGTCGTGCGGGCTCACCGAACGGCGGCGACCCAGCTCCCACGCGCGGGCGCTGTAGCGGAACGGCTTCGAGGTCAGCGCACCGACCGGGCACAGGTCGATCATGTTGCCCGACAGTTCCGACTCCACCGCGCGGCCGACGAAGGACACGATTTCCGAATGCTCGCCGCGGTTGATCATGCCGAGCTCCATCACCCCGGCGATCTCCTCGCCGAAGCGCACGCAGCGCGTGCACTGGATGCAACGTGCCATCTCCTCCGCGGACACCAGCGGTCCCATGCTCTTCGGCACCACCACGCGCTTCGCCTCCTTGTAGCGCGAAGCGGGTTTGCCGTAACCGACCGCGAGGTCCTGCAACTGGCACTCGCCGCCCTGGTCGCAGATCGGGCAGTCGAGCGGATGGTTGATGAGCAGGAACTCCATCACGCTCTTCTGCGCGTTCTTCGCGAAGTCGGAGGTCAGCGACACTTTCATGCCGTCGGTGACCGGCGTGGCGCAGGCGGGCAGCGGCTTGGGCGCCTTCTCCACTTCCACCAGGCACATCCGGCAGTTGGCCGCGATGGACAGCTTGGGGTGATAACAGAAGTGCGGGACGTACAGGCCGAGCTTGCGCGCGGCATCCATCACCGTGGCACCCTGGGGCACCTCGGTCTGACGTCCGTCGATTTCGATCTTCAGCATGCTCATGTCAATGCATCAGGCCGCTGCGCGTTGCTGATGGGCGTGTCCGCCCACCAGGCAATGCTTGTGGTCGATGTGGTATTGGAATTCTTCACGGAAGTTCTGCACGAAGGCGCGCACCGGCATCGCCGCCGCGTCGCCCAACGCGCAGATCGTGCGGCCCTGGATCTGGTCGGCCAGGCTGAGCAGCAGATCCAGATCCTCCTGGCGCCCCTGGCCGTGCTCGATCCGGTGCAGGATGCGGTACAGCCAGCCGGTGCCCTCGCGGCAGGGCGTGCACTGACCGCAGGACTCCTCGTAGTAGAAGTAGGCCAGACGCTCTGCGGCGCGCACCATGCAGGTGGTCTCGTCCATCACGATCACCGCGCCGGAACCGAGCATCGAGCCCGCCTTGGCGATGGAGTCGTAATCCAGGTCGGTCTCCATCATCACCTCGCCGCGCACGACAGGCATCGAGGAACCGCCGGGGATCACCGCCTTCAGTTTGCGACCACCGCGCACGCCGCCGCACATCTCCAGCAGCTTCGCGAACGGCGTGCCCAGGCGCACTTCATACACACCTGGACGCTCGACGTGGCCGGAGACGGAGAAGAGCTTGGTGCCGCCGTTGTTGGGCTTGCCCAGTTCCAGGTACTTCTGGCCGCCGTTCAGGATGATCCACGGCACCGCCGCGAAGGTTTCGGTGTTGTTGATGGTCGTGGGCTTGCCGTATAAACCGTAGCTCGCCGGGAACGGCGGCTTGAAGCGCGGCTGCCCCTTCTTGCCTTCCAGCGATTCGAGCAGCGCGGTTTCCTCGCCGCAGATGTAGGCGCCGTAGCCGTGATGCGCGTAGAGCTCGAAGTCGAAGCCCGAGCCCAGGATGTTCTTGCCGATGAAACCCGCGGCGCGCGCCTCTTCCAGCGCCTCTTCGAAGCGCTCGTAGATCTCCCAGATCTCGCCGTGGATGTAGTTGTAGCCCACGGTGGCGCCGATCGCGTAGGCGGCGATGGCCATGCCCTCGATCACGATGTGCGGGTTGTAGCGCAGGATGTCGCGGTCCTTGAAGGTGCCGGGCTCGCCCTCGTCGGAGTTGCAGACCAGGTACTTCTGGCCCGGCTTGTCGCGCTGGATGAAGCTCCACTTCAGACCGGTGGGGAAGCCCGCGCCACCGCGGCCGCGCAGCATGCTGGTCTTCACCTCGGCGATGATCGCCTCGGGCGCGATCTTCTCGGTGAGGACCTTCTTCAGCGCTTCGTAACCGCCGCGCTTGACGTAGTCGGCCAGGCGCCAGTTGGTGCCGTCGACGCCCTTCATGATGATGGCGTCGGGGCCGTAGACGTCGGGCGAGAAAGGAGGATTGGAAGTAATCATGTCAGTCCTTGCCCAGTTCCGCGAGCAGCTGGTCGATCTTCTCGGGCGTCATGCCGCACAGCATCTTGTGGTTGTTCTGCAGCATCACCGGCGCATCGCCGCAGGCGCCGAAGCACTCGCCCTCCTTCAGCGTGAATTTGCCGTCGGGCGTGGTTTCGTTGAAACCGATGCCGAGCCGTTTCTTGATGTGTTCGGCCGCCTCGACCGCGCCGGAGAGCGCACAGGGCAGATTGGTGCAGATCGTCAGCTTGTACTTCCCGACCGGCTCGAGGTTGTACATCGAGTAGAAGGTCGCGACTTCCCACACCGCGACCGGCGGCATGTCGAGATACTTCGCCACGGCCTCGATCACCTCGGTGGACAGATAGCCGTGCTCCTCCTGCGCCAGGCGCAGGGCCGACATGACCGCCGACTGCTTCTGGTCGGCCGGATACTTCGTCAGCTCACGATCGATTTTGCGTTGTACTTCAGCGCTCAGCATAGTCCGTCTCAGCGGTCGATTTCGCCGAAAACAATATCCATCGTGCCGATGATCGCGACGGCGTCCGCGATCATGTGACCCTTCGACATCTCGTCCATCGCCGAGAGGTGGGCGAAGCCCGGGGCGCGGATCTTCAGCCGGTAGGGCTTGTTAGCACCGTCCGACACCAGGTAGATGCCGAACTCGCCCTTCGGATGCTCGACCGCGGCATAGGCCTCGCCGGCAGGCACATGCATCCCTTCCGTGAAGAGCTTGAAGTGGTGGATCAGCTCTTCCATGTTGCTCTTCATGCTGACGCGCGAGGGCGGCGCGACCTTGTGGTTGTCGGTCATCACCGGGCCGGGGTTCTTGCGCAGCCAGTCGACGCACTGCTTGATGATGCGGTTGGACTGGCGCATCTCCTCCATGCGCACGAGATAACGGTCGTAGCAGTCGCCGTTCACGCCCACGGGGATGTCGAACTCGAGGCGGTCATAGACCTCGTAGGGCTGCTTCTTGCGCAGGTCCCACGCCACGCCCGAACCGCGCAGCATCGGGCCGGTGAAGCCGAGCGCCATCGCGCGCTCCGGCGACACCACGCCGACGCCGACGGTACGCTGCTTCCAGATGCGGTTGTCGGTGAGCAGCGTTTCGTAGTCGTCGACGCACTTCGGGAAACGCTCGGTGAAGGCCTCGATGAAGTCGAGCAGCGAGCCCTGGCGGGCGGCGTTCAGCTCGCGCACCGTCTTCTCGTTCTTGAACGCGGACGGCTTGTACTGCGGCATGGTGTCCGGCAGGTCGCGGTAGACGCCGCCCGGACGGTAGTAGGCCGCGTGCATGCGCGCGCCGGAGACCGCCTCGTAGCAGTCCATGAGGTCTTCGCGCTCGCGGAAGGCGTACAGGAACATGGTCATCGCGCCGATGTCGAGCGCGTGCGCACCGATCCACAGCAGGTGGTTCAGGATCCGCGTGATCTCGTCGAACATGACGCGGATGTACTGGGCGCGGATCGGCACTTCGATGCCGAGCAGCTTCTCGATCGCGAGGCAGTATGCGTGCTCGTTGCACATCATGGACACGTAGTCGAGCCGGTCCATGTAGGGCAACGACTGGATGAAGGTCTTCTGTTCGGCGAGCTTCTCGGTCGCGCGGTGCAGCAGGCCGATGTGCGGGTCGGCGCGCATGATCACCTCGCCGTCCAGCTCCAGCACCAGGCGCAGCACGCCGTGCGCGGCGGGGTGCTGCGGACCGAAATTGAGCGTGTAGTTACGGATCTCAGCCATGGCCTACTGGTTCACTCGTTGCGCGCCTGCGGGCAGGTCGCCGTAGTTGTCTTCGCGGATGATGCGCGGAATGATCTCGCGCGGCTCGATCGTGACCGGCTGGTAGATCACGCGCTTCTGTTCGCTGTCGTAGCGCATCTCGACCGTACCGGAGATGGGAAAGTCCTTGCGGAACGGATGGCCGACGAAGCCGTAGTCGGTGAGGATGCGCCGCAGGTCGTCGTGGCCGGTGAAGATGATGCCGAACAGGTCGAAGGCCTCGCGTTCGAACCAATTGGCCACCGGCCAGACCGAGGTGATCGAATCCACGACCGGGAAATCGTCGTCGGGCGCGAAGACGCGCACGCGCAGACGCCAGTTGTGGCTGATCGAAAGCAGATGCACCACCACCGCGAAGCGCGGCCCCTCCCAGGCGCCGTCGCCGTAGGTGGAGTAGTCCACGCCGCACAGGTCGATCATCTGCTCGAAGCGCAGATCGGCGTGGTCGCGCAGCGTGCGGCAGACCTCCAGATAGTCGGTCGGCTTGACCACCAGGGTGAGCTCGCCCAGGAGTTCGTCCAGGCGCACGATCTTGTCACCCAGCGCGCGCTCCAGCGCGCCTTTCAGCGTGTCGAGTTTGGTGCTCATGGATTAACGCGCGATGGTGTTGGTTCGGCGGATCTTGTTCTGGAGCTGCAGGATGCCGTAGAGCAGCGCCTCCGCGGTGGGCGGGCAGCCGGGCACGTAGACGTCGACCGGCACGATGCGGTCGCAGCCGCGCACCACCGAATAGCTGTAGTGGTAGTAGCCGCCGCCGTTGGCGCAGGAGCCCATGGAGATCACCCAGCGCGGTTCGGGCATCTGGTCGTAGACCTTGCGCAGCGCCGGCGCCATCTTGTTGCACAGCGTCCCGGCCACGATCATCACGTCGGATTGCCGCGGACTCGGGCGGAACACGACGCCGAAGCGGTCCAGGTCGTAGCGCGACGCCCCGGCGTGCATCATTTCCACCGCGCAGCAGGCGAGCCCGAACGTCATCGGCCACATGGAACCGGTACGGGTCCAGTTGATCACCTTGTCCAGCGTGGTGGTGATGAAACCTTCTTGCAGTACGCCTTCGATACCCATGACTCAGAATCCTATGTGCGCCTATCTAGGACAGGCTTTCATTCCCACTCCAGCGCGCCCTTCTTCCACTCGTAGGCGAAGCCGACGACCAGAATCGCCAGGAACACCATCATCGACCAGAAGGCAAACGCTCCGGTGTCATTGAGTGTGACCGCCCAGGGGAAAAGAAATGCGATTTCCAGATCGAAAAGAATGAACAGGATCGCGACCAGGTAGTAGCGCACATCGAATTTCATGCGCGCGTCTTCGAAGGCCTCGAAACCGCACTCGTAGGGGGAAAGCTTCTCGGCGTCGGGACGGTTCGGGGCGAGCGCCCAGCCGAGCCCGACCAGCACTGCGCCGAAAATCAGCGCGACCAGGATGAACAGCAGGATGGGAACGTATTCCGCAAGCATGTTTCTATCGCTTTCCTCGCGAGGCGGCTGCGCGCATCCCCGAGCCGGTGCGCGCGCTCACGCCTTTCTCATCATCCGGAATCCGCGGCGTGCCTCGGATTCCGTTTCCCTGTTCAGCGCGGAGCCGCTGTGCGACCCCGCGCCCGAATTGGTGCCGACGGAGAGACTCGAACTCTCACGGCTTTCGCCACTACCCCCTCAAGATAGCGTGTCTACCAATTCCACCACGTCGGCTTGAACGAGCTTTCGCCGGCCTCGTCTCACCGGCCGCCCGCAGGCGGCTGCGGCACGTCGTCCGGCACTCCGGTCCGCGGCGCGGCCTCCGGCACCGGTACGTCCTGCGCCGGCGCGGGCTGGGGCAATGCATCCATCACCGAACCGCTGCCGCTCCTCGGGGTGCTGGTCGCCACGTAGGCCAGACCCAAGCTCGTCAGAAAAAACACGACTGCCAGGATTGCGGTCGTCCGCGACAGGAAGTTCGCCGAACCGGCCGCACCGAACAGGCTGCCAGAAGCACCGCTGCCGAAGGCCGCTCCCACCTCGGCGCCCTTGCCCTGCTGCAGCAGGACAAACACCACGATGCCCAGCGCCGCGAGCACGTGTACGACCAACAACAACGTGTGCCAAAAAGTCATCGACTATTCCGCCTTCGCCGCTTTGCAGATCGCCGCGAACTCCTCGGCGATCAGCGAAGCGCCGCCAATCAATCCACCGTCCACATCCGGCATCGCGAAGAGCTGGGCCGCATTGCCCGCCTTCACGCTGCCGCCGTACAAAATCCTCACTTCCTGCGCGATTTCCGCGTCGCGCCCCGCGATCCGCTCCCGCAGATAACGGTGCACCGCCTGGGCCTGTTCGGGCGTCGCGGTCCGTCCCGTGCCGATGGCCCACACCGGCTCGTAGGCAAGCACCGCGTTCCGCAGCGCCGCGACGCCGGCCGTGTCCAGGACCGCGTCGAGCTGCCGCGCAACCACCGCTTCGGTGGCGCCCTGCTCCCGCTCCTCCAGCGTCTCGCCGACGCACAGGATCGGAACCAGACCTGCGCGCTGCGCGGCGGCGAACTTGGCCGCCACCTGCGCATCCTGCTCACCGTAAAGCCGGCGCCGCTCCGAATGCCCCACGATGACGTAGCGGCATTCGAAGTCGCGCAACATCGCGCCCGACACCTCGCCGGTATACGCCCCGGCCTCGTGCTCGCTCAGGTTCTGCGCACCCCAGGCGATCGGCGTCCCGCGCAACAACTCCCGCACCTGGTGCAGATACGGGAACGGCACGCAGACCGCGCTTTCCACGCCCGACCAGTCCGCCGACGCGGCTTTCAACGCGTCGAGCAACTCCCGGTTGGCGGCAAGGCCGCCATGCATTTTCCAGTTCCCGGCGACGAGCTTGGTGCGCATCGATCAGCCTGTACAAAATCAAGCGATATTACCGTTTTACGAGGGGCACGGTCAACGAAAGTTGGGTTCGAACGACACCGGCAGGAACGGAACTCGTCCAAGACCCCGAGACGATGCCCGCCTCACGCGTCCTTCCTCGTGCGCAACGTCAAGGTCACCGGTCCGTCGTTCACCAGATGCACCTGCATGTCGGCCCCGAACACCCCTGTCGCCACGTCGGGATGACAGGCGCGCGCACGTGCCACGGCGTACTCGTACAAGACGCGCCCGTGTTCCGGCGCAGCCGCGCCGGAAAAACTGGGGCGGTTGCCGCGCGAGGTGTCGGCGCCCAGCGTAAATTGGGGCCCCACAAACACGCCACTTCCAACATCGCTCCGA
>QGUL01000413.1 GCA_003242425.1 Pseudomonadota bacterium
GACATCGACGGCGTCAAGCTGCGGCTGCGTCCGGAGTATTCCTCGCGCCTGGCGCGCGAGCTGCTCGCACGCACCTACGCGATGTCCGAGCGCGCACTGCTGCGGCACGCGCTGGAAGACGGCGACAAGGTGCTCGAGGTCGGCACCGGCATCGGCGTGATCGCCGCGCTCTGCGCCCGCCGCCTCGGCTGCGACCGCGTGGTCGCCTACGACGCCCACCCGGCGATGGTGCAGGCCGCGCGCGAGACTTTCGAACTGAACGGCCTCTCCCCGCGCCTGGAGCATTGCGCGCTGGGACGCGTGCAGGGCCGGCGCATCCTCTACGCCGGCGAAACGCTGGGCGACGCCGGCCCGGGCCGCCGTCCGCGGCGGCTGATGGTGCCGGGCCGCACGCTCGCCGAAGCCGTACGCACCCACCGGCCGACCCTGCTCATCATCGACGTCGAAGGCGGCGAGTGCGAACTGATGAAGGATTGCGTGACGCTCGGCGTACCGAAGATCCTCATCGCCTTCTATCCGCATCTGCTGGGCAGCGCCGCGGTGGCGCGCGCCCGGCTCACTTTCGCGCAGGCCGGTTACGAAGCGGCGGCGGCGAGCGCCGACGGCAACCGGGTGTACTACCGGCTCGCCGCGCCGCGCACGGAGGAGGCGCCCGCGTCATGAAGTCCGCGCGCGTCTCGGTGATCGTTCCGACCTACAACCGCGCGGCGCTGCTGGAGGAGTGCCTGCACTCCCTGCTCGACCAGACCGTGCCGCCGCACGAGATCATCGTGGTGGACGACGGCTCCACCGACGACACCGCCGAACGCGTGCGAAGCGTCAACAATTGTTGCGGCAACCGCATCGTCTATCTGTACAAGGAAAATGGCGGCAAGCCGCGCGCGTTGAATTTCGCGCTGCCGCTGGCGACCGGCGACTGGATCTGGATCTTCGACGACGACGACGTGGCGATGCTCACCTCGATCCAGAGCCGCCTGGAAGCGCTGGCGCGGCATCCGCGCGCGAAAGTGGTGTTGAGCAATCACCTCTGGGGCCGCAGCGGCGCGGACGGCCGCATCGAGCCGGTGAGCGTGCACCGCTGGCCGGAGGTGAACGAAAGCAACCTGCAACTGCAGTTCATGCGCAGTTGCTTCACCACGCTGCAGGGCGCGCTCGTGCATCGCGACTGCTATCGGGAAGTGGGCCCGTTCCGCACCGATCTGCTCACTTCCGAGGATTACGAGATGCTGCTGCGTCTGGTGCGCCGCTATCCCGTCGTGCTGCTCGAGCGGCCGACCTTCGTGTTCCGCCGCCACGAAGGCACGCGCGGGCCTGCCGGACAGCGCTACGCCTCCGACGAGCGCGAGAAGCAGTTCGTGCGTTACGACCGCATGGTGGGCCGCGCGCTGCGCGAGGAAGTGCCGCTCGGCGGCTTTCTCGCCCCGGCTCGCGAAACCGTCCGTGAACCCGCGCTCAAACGGCTCGCGCTGCTCAACCGCATGACGGTGATGGCGGGCAAGGGACTGGAACAGGAAATGATCGAAGACGCGCTGAGCTATGCCGCGCTCGCCGAAGGCGAACATTCGCGGCCGACGCGCAACGAACGGCGTCTCATCGCGCGTGCCGCGCAGCAGCGCTATTTCGTGCTGCGCGTGCTGGAGGACCCGGTGTCCTTCTTCACCGAGGCGGCCAAGCTGCGGCGCACGGGCACGGGACGCGCGGTGCTCTACGCCATCGCGCGGGGCCTGCTCGGTGTCTCGCGCTGGGGCGTACGCGCAAGCCACGAGCGCAAGAAACTGATCGGCGTCGCCGCGCGCCTCTACACCGCGGCGCTGCCCGGCCTGCCGCGCTGGCCGCGTCACACGCAGGCGCATTGACGAGATGACCGCGCGCGTTTCGGTTCTCATCCCCGCGTACAACTGCGCCGCCACCATCGGCGAGGCGCTGCGCAGCGTGCTGGAACAGCAGGGCGCGGAGGCGCTGGAAGTCATCGTCGTCGACGACGGTTCCACCGACGGCACGCTCGAGGCGCTGGCGCCCTGGCAGGACCGCGTGCGCGTGCTGCGGCAGGCGAACCGCGGCCCGGCTGCGGCGCGCAACCGCGCGCTCGCCGCGGCGCAGGGCGAATACATCGCCTTCCTCGATGCCGACGACCTGTGGCAGCCGGGCAAGCTCGCCGCGCAGCTCGAATACCTCGCGCGCCATCGCGAGCTGAAGGTGGTGTACGGGCGCTGGGAACGCTGGCTGCCGGACGGCAGCGTCGTGCCGGTCGACGGCTACGCCTCCTCCGAC
>QGUL01000050.1 GCA_003242425.1 Pseudomonadota bacterium
CGCAGCACCAGCGGCGGGGCGATCTTGGCGTCGGCCTCAGTGCAGTACCAGCATGCCGTCGATGCGGAAGCGCACGTGCAGCCGGTGCTCCTGCGGCTCGATGTGGATGTCTGAGGCCTCGACCTGCGTGGCGTCTTCGAACAGCGTCTGCAGGAGGCGCACGACCGGCGCGTCCTCCACGCTCGCCGAAGCGCTCAGCGTGTTGAGGTCGATGACGCTGTCGCCGATGTCCTGCTCCAGCGCCCGCGCCAGGCCGGTGATTTCCTCGGTGCGGCGGTAGACGCGGTCGAGGGTCTGCAAGAGCAGCGATTCGTTGACGACCGCGAGATCGATGTCGCGTTTGAGGATGCGCGCGATCTCGTCGTAGGCGACCAGATCGCTGGGGTCGCTCATGCCGACCAGACAACTGTTTTCGCGTTCTTCCAGCACCAGCGCGCGGTGCCGCCGGGCGTACATCTCCGGCAGCTTGCGCGCGACGGCCGGCGACACGTTGGCGTACTTGAGGTTGATGTAGGGGATGCCGAACTGCTTCGCCAGCCCTTCGCAGATCTGGTCTTCGGTGACGAAGCCTTGCTCGATGAGCACCCGGCCGAGCTTGCGGCCGGTACGGCGTTGTTCTTCCAGCGCGAGCCTGAGCTGCTCCTGCGATATGAGCTTTTGCAGCAGCAGCGTTTCCCCCAGACGTATTTTTTCTGGTCGGCCCACCCGCATCTCCCCCGTGTCGGAATGTCGGCGGAACATAGCCGAAGCGGTAAAAGGCCGCAATAGGCGCGGCTTCAACTTCGCCGGCTATTTGTTTGTTTTTTAAGTCAGGTCAAACGCGGTGCCGGTGCGCGTACCCCCGGGGCTACGGGCCGAGTTCGCGGTCGCGCAGCTCGGCCAGCAGCTCGAGCGACCGCAGGCGCGCCCGCTGATCGTAGACATGCGCAGTCACCATCAGCTCGTCGGGCCGATGCGTCGCGATGAACTCGCGCAATGAAAGCGCGACGCTGCGCGGCGAACCTACGAAGCTATACCGGAGCGCATGCTCGACCCCGGCGCGTTCGGCCGGTGTCCACAAGCCTTCCATAGTGTCGACCGGCGGCTGGACGGGCATGGGCTGGCCGCGGCGCACCTGCAAAAAGGACAATTGCTGCGACGTGAAATGGCGCCTGGCTTCCTCGTCCGTCTCCGCCACGAGCACGTTGACGCTCAGCATGAGATAGGACTGCTCATGTCCCGGTGAAGGGCGGAAAGCGCTCCGGTAGAGCTCGATCGCCGGCTCCAGATAATCCGGCGCGAAATGCGAGGCGAAGGCATAAGGCAGGCCGAGCAGGGCGGCCAGGCGCGCACCGTAGAGGCTCGAGCCCAGGATCCAGATCGGCACATGCAGTCCGGCGCCGGGCACCGCCCGGACGCCGTTTTCAGGAAGCTCGTCGCCGAAATAGGCCTGCAATTCCAGTACGTCCTGCGGAAACTGTTCGGCGGCGCCGACCGGATCGCGCCTCAGCGCGCGAGTCGTGGCCGGATCGGCACCGGGGGCACGGCCCAGGCCCAGGTCGATACGGCCGGGAAAAAGGGACGCCAGGGTGCCGAATTGTTCGGCCACGACCAAGGGCGAATGGTTCGGCAGCATGATGCCGCCCGCGCCGACGCGGATCGAGCGCGTGCCCGCGGCGACGTGGCCGATCAGGACCGCCGTGGCGGAGCTGGCGATGCCGGCCATGTTGTGGTGCTCGGCGAGCCAGAAGCGCCGGTAGCCGAGCCGTTCGGCGTGCTGCGCGAGTTCGAGCGTTTTGCGGAAAGCGTCCGAGGCCGTCTCGCCAATATTGATCGGCGCCAGATCGAGCACGGAGAAGGGAATCATCGGCAGGGAACGGTCATAGATAGGCGGATGGGGCCGATTATCCCATCCACGCCGGCGGCCGGCCGGTCAGAGCGGACTGGCGCCGGGCTTGGAGACGATCTGCACGCTGCTCGCCTGCGGCCCTTCTTCGCCCATCTGCGGCTGGAACCGTACCTCCGTGCCGATGCTCAGGCGGTCGAAATCGCCGTGCAGCACGCTGTTGCGGTGGAAATAGAACTCGCGATCCTCTCCGACGGTGCGGATGAACCCATAGTCGGAAAACAGCTTCTCGATCATTCCCGTGGGCTGTTCCGAATATTCGGGGATCTTGGTGTCGTAGCGCCGCTTGGCGAGCGTTTCCTTCAACTGGCGCTCCATGGCTTCGAAAGCCTGTTTGACCAGCGGCCGCATTTCCATGTGCATGTCGTGTATGGGACGCGACTTGTTCACCACCAGTTCATGGTTGGGCGGCACGTGGATGTTGACCATCACGCCGTAGACGTTGCCCTTGGTCTTGGCCAGATGCTCGCCTGAGACGGTGACGACCGCCGAGGTAATGTCTCCGTCGGCGATACGGTCCAGCTTCTGCAGGCGCTCGCGGATGTAGTCCTCGACCCAGGTGCTGCGGTCGCATTCGTGGAACTTGATTTCGGGCGGGATCTTCATGTCTGGCGGACTTGCAACCGGCGTTCCGCGGCCAGCCAGGCGCGCTTGCTGCATCGCCAGGCCAGGAACGCCAGAACGAAAGGAGCGCAGTGCCATGGCCATCGCCAAAGTCATCGAAATCACCGCCGAATCCGAAAAGAGCTTCGAGGACGCGATCCAGCAAGGCATCGCCGGCGCCACCCGGACGCTGGAAAACGTGCGCTCGGCGTGGGTCAAGGAACAAAAGGTCGTCGTGAAGGACAACAAGATCGCCGCGTACCGCGTCGATCTCAAAGTCACATTCGTGCTCGAGGATCGCTAGGCGCCGCTGTCGGGGTATTTGCCGGCGGCGCAGGGCGGGCGGACGGCGGCCGCCCAAACCGCCCGGAATACGTCCATCATTGATTTAACATAATACACATTGTCGCATAATTCCGGAGCCGCTCGCAGCAGTCGGCGGCGTTGATCCGCCACCGGTGGCCCCCTCGACAAGCCCAAGCAATGCAGACTTTGCCCAAGGCGTGCCGGCACGGGTCGGTGACAGATTCGCACGCCGAAAAGGTTCGGCATCCCGAAAATCGCAGGCAATCGATGACGCAAGGGCCGCGAGAGCTTGCGCGCGTTTTTCCGCGGAGGGCGCGCATGGTATACGGCAAAACCGGGAGCGTATTCGCCCCATTCGATCGTGAAGGCGACGCCGGAACCCGGGCGGGTAACCTTCACCGATCACCCTTCAGGTTGCCGTTATGCGCTTTTGATAAAAACGACAGAGGTGGCGCTCGGCCATTAGGGGTGTGGCCAGCGAGTCGTAGTACGAGGGCCCGGGCGTGGCAGGCATGCGCCCGGGGTCATCTGTGTCGGGAAATGTTCTCTTGAGGGTTGGATGAAGCGTCACTGCCTCGTCATTCTTCCTCGCGACGCTGGCTTACGGAGAACTCGGACTCCGAGCTGAATCCTTCTTCCTGTACGCCTTGTTGCGGCCGTGATTCTTTTCCGGCGTCGTGCTGTTCCTTCTTCCGGTCGTCGGCGGCCGCCTGCTTCAGGGATTCGTTGACCGAGAATTCCGACTGGGAATCGTCCCGCTGTTGCGGGACGGATTCCGAGCTGCTGCGCTGTTTGCGTCTGGCCATGACAATGCTCCTGGATTTTCCGCATCCATGGCCATTCAAGAAACGCGCCGACGGGGCGCGCCCCGCATGCGGCAGAGGCGCACCACTCATCGCGCTGTCAAGGTTAGTTGGATTCGCGCGAGCCGCGATAGACCATGACGGGAACCGGCGAGCGCGCCAATACCTTCTGCGCCACGCTGCCGAGCAGCAGCCGGGCGACGCCGCTACGGCCGTGCGAGGCCATGAAGATCAGGTCGCAGCCGCAACGCTTGGCGGCTTCCACGATGCCTTCGTCCGGCGAAAGCGGGCGATCGACCTCAACCTTCACTGACACCCCCGATTCTTCAGCGAGGCGCTTGGCCTCTTCCGCCAGCCGCTCGCCCGCTTCACGCGTCTCCTGCTCCAGTTGTTTCACCAGATTCGGATTCAGTACCGGCGATTCGTCGCGCAGGAAGAGCGGAAAGGGTTCGAGGGCGTGATAGATGGTCACGGCGGCGGAATACGATTTCGCCATGTCGACCCCGGCTTTCACGGCCTCGAGCGAAAGACTCGAACCGTCGGTGGGCAAGAGGATGTGGCGGATCATGATGCATCTCCTTCGCGATAGACAGGACACATCTTGAATCGATTCCGCCGGGCGATTTTGAGCACGGTCAAAGATCGGCGTCATGGCCAAGCCGTGTGAAAGCGCCCTCGCCCGGCGACGCTTGCGGGAATGCATGAAGCGGCGCAGGTTTTGACAGTGCCCGCGCCGCGGCGGGATCAGAGCAAGATTTCGACCTGTCCGCCGCCCTCGCGGCGCAGCAGGCTGACGGCGACGTTTTCGCGTTGACCGCGCACCAGCAGATCGACCCGGGCCTGCCCGACTTGCAGATCGCGGATCTGCAGCCATTCCAGTGAAACCGGCAGATAAGGACGCAGCAGTCTCACGGTTCCGCTCGCCGCGTCGAGCTCGAGCCCCAGGCAGGCCTGAAGCAATGCGAACGGCGCGCATGCCGCCCAGGCCTGCGGCGAACAGGCGACGGGATAGAGCACCGGCGATTTGTCGGGTTTGCGCTTGAAGCCGCAGTAGAGCTCTGGCAGGCGCCTCAGCTCCATGTGCTCCGCCGCCTCGAACAGGGCCTGGGTGAGCCGCAGCACTTCATCCTTGAAGCCGTAGCGCGCCAGACCGAGCGCGATGATGGCGTTGTCGTGCGGCCAGATCGAACCGTTGTGATAGGAAGCCGGGTTGAACCGGCGTTCCTTGTCGCTCACGGTGCGGATGCCCCAGCCGGTGAAGAAGCTGCTGTCGAACAGCCCGCGTGCGACGCGGCGCGCGCGTTCCGGACTGGCGATGCCGGAATACAGTGCATGGCCCGCGTTGGAAGTGCGTACGGCGCAAGGGCGTTTGCGCCCGTCGAGCGCGAGCGCATAGGTGCCGAGCGGCTCGCACCAGAAGACGTCCTCGAAACGTTCGCGCAGCCGCCGGGCCTCCGTTTCCAACTGTCCTGCAAGGACCGGCTCGCCCAGATCGCGGGCGATGCGCGCGGCGCCGATTTTGGCCTGATACACATAGCCCTGCACTTCGCAGAGCGCGATCGGCCCTTCCGCAAGCGCACCGTCGGCATGGAAGATGGAATCGCCCGAATCCTTCCAACCCTGATTGCGCAGCCCGCCTTCGCTGCGGCGTCCGTATTCCACGAAACCGTCGCCGTCCACATCGCCGTAGCGGTCGATCCAGTGCAGCGCGGCTTTGATGTTCGGCCAGATGGCGCGCAGCGTCGCTTCGTCGCGCGTGCGCTCCCAGTACAGCGCGCCAAGCACGACGAACAGCGGCGTGGCGTCCACGGAACCGTAATAGCGTCCGAACGGCACTTCGCCGATTTGCGCGAGCTCGCCCTGCCGGGTCTCGTGCAGGATCTTGCCCGGTTCGGCGTCGCGATCCGGATCGACCCTGTCCGCCTGTGTGGCGGCAAGGAAACGCAACACGCCGCGCGCGATGGAGGGATCGGCCCACAACGTCTCGATCGCTGTGATGAGGCCGTCGCGGCCGAAGGCGGTGCAGAACCACGGCACGCCGGCATAGGGATACGGTCCCTCCGCGGTATCGGTCACCAGCATGGTGAGGTCCGCCGAGGAGCGCGCGAGCACTTCGTTGATCAGTTCGTTGGACGTTTTGATCGCCGCGCCGCGCCGGCCGGCATGCACGTACGCCCGGCGCGCGTGACGGATGGCGGTGAAGAAACCGGTTTCGCGCGCCTTGCCCTCCTCCCCTTCGCCTACCAGGCATTGCACGGTCACGCTCAGCATCTTGCGTTCGCGCGGTCCGAAATCCAGCGTCCACTCGGCACGGCTGATGTCGAGCCGGGTGGGCGCGGGATGGAAGACGAGCCGCGTGCGGCGCAGGCGCCCGTCCAGGCCGTGATAGCTGTAGACGACCGCGTCCCGGCCCTCCACCGCCACCTCGCGCAAGCCGCATTGCGAGCGGCGATGGCCGCGCACCTCGAACATGTCCGCGAAATCGGTGCCGAAGGTGAGCGAGACCCGCAGGCTGTACGCACGGGCGAGATAGCTCGAAATGCGGAACAGCTCGTAGCAGCCCGCCTGCCAGAGGAATTTGGTGCGCGCAACATGGAAGCTGTCTTTCTCCAGCACCAGCCGCTTGCCGTCGTACACGTCGGGATTGGTGAGATCGACGTTGAGCAGGAAGTTGTTGCGCTGGACGGTCGAGCTGAGCAGCAGCGGCGCGCGATCCTCGATGCGGAAACGCAGGCCGGCGAGATGCCGCATGTCCTGATGGAACAGTCCGGCCGGGCTGCCGTCGTGATCGAGGATGTCGCCGTAGTCGTCGAACAGCGCGTAGGTGTCGCCGTGCTTGAGCGTACGCCGCTGGGCGTCGAGCAGCGACACCACGCCCGGAATCAGCACACGGGCACCCGGCTCGTGCGGGCTCGGCGGCGCGTCGGCAGGAGACGAAGCCATCCGCCCTCCTCTTCAGGCCACGCGATAGACCCGCGCAGGCGTCGTGTCGCGGTCGGCAGGCAGCGGTTCGCCGAGCAGGCGCCTGTAGATGCGCAGGTAGTCTTCGGCCATGCGGCGCGCGGAGAAACGGCGTTCGAAGTATTCGCGCACCTTGCGGCGCGGCAACTGGTCGATCTTGCCCACCGCCTCGACGGCCTCTTCGATGCTCGAGACGACGTAACCGCTCGTGCCGTGCTCCATCACTTCGGGCACCGAACCGCAGGGCCAGGCGATCACCGGGGTGCCGCAGGACATCGCCTCGATCATCACCAGACCGAAAGGCTCGGGCCAGTCGATGGGAAACAGCAGCGCCCGCGCGTTGCCCAGGAACTCCGATTTTTCGTGCTCGCCGATCTCGCCGATGTATTCGATGCCCGGCTGCCTGAGCAAGGGCTCGATGCGCTCGCGGTAGTACGTGCGGTCGGCCGCGTCGACCTTGGCGGCGATACGCAGCCGTACACCGGCGCGCCGCGCGATTTCGATGGCGCGGTCCACCCGCTTTTCCGGCGAGATACGGCCGAGAAAAGCGAAGTAGTCGCCCTGCGGCGTCTCGGTGTAGCGGCACAGGTTCGCCGGCAGGCCGTGATACACCGTGCCGACCCAGTTCGCGAACGGCAGGGGCGCGCGTTGCGCGTTGGAGATCGACACCACCGGCATGTCGTCGAACTCCCGGTACAGCGGCACCAGGTCGGGCAGATCCAGACGGCCGTGCAGCGTCGTCACGGTCTTGTGCGCCGCCCCGCGTAACGCGGGGAAATGCAGATAGTCCACGTGGTAGTGGATGATGTCGAATTCCGCAGCGCGCTGACGCACGCGTTCCAGTTGCAGGATGTGATGGGACCAGGGATCGCGTACCGCGTCGTCCAGGCGCAAGGCGCGGGGCACGCAGGGCACCAGTTCCGCGCCGGTGATGGAATCGCCGCTCGCGAACAGCGTCACTTCGTGTCCGAGCCGGACCAGTTCCTCCGTGAGATAGGAAACGACGCGCTCGGTTCCGCCGTAGAGTTTGGGCGGCACGCTCTCGAACAGGGGGGAGACTTGTGCGATCTTCATGGCAATCGTGCTTTGAAATCGGGTTGCGATAACAAGGGCGCGAAGGCCACGATCCGCCGGGGCGGCCGGAAACGGCTCCTTAACGGCGTAGAGAACTATATGGGCGCTCTTCCGCAATTCAAGCCTCGGCAAGGCTCGTCGCGATGAACCGCCCGGCGTCGTGCGGTTCCGTCGAACGCTCACGCGGCGGAATGCGCGAAAAACGCGTCAAGGCGCAGCCATCGCGCGAAGACGGCCGCGATTGGCTACCATAGCGCGGCGTTTTCTCCCTCGGCGCATATGCGCGTGTTCCGTACGCACATCCACAAACTGAGGCTGTGTCTCGAGGCCTTGCTCGGCCGCCTGGGCCACCATCAGCTCGGTCTGTTGCTGTGGCTGGCGGTGTTCTGCGCGGGCGCCTGGGGCTTCATGACCGTCGCGGACGCGGTCGTGGAAGGCGAAACGCACAGCCTCGACGAGAAACTGCTGCGCGCGCTGCGCAGCGACGACGGCGCGGATCCGCTCGGTCCGCCCTGGGTGGAAGAGATGATGCGCGACTTCACCGCGCTGGGAAGCTTCGGCGTGCTGACGCTCGTCACCCTGAGCGCTGCGGGCTACATGCTGCTCGCGCACCGGTATCGCACCGCGCTTTTCACCGTCGCGGCCGTGCTTGGCGGCCAGCTATTGAGCAGCATGCTGAAACTGGGATTCGACCGGCCTCGTCCGGACCTGGTCCCCCACGAAACCTTGGTTTCGACGGCGAGCTTTCCCAGCGGCCACTCGATGATGTCCGCCGTCACCTATCTCACACTCGCCGCCCTGCTCGCGCGTACGGAGCGGCGCGCCCGCCTCAAAGCCTATTTGCTCATCGTGGCACTCGTGCTCACGGTGCTCACCGGTGTGAGCCGCGTCTATCTGGGCGTGCACTGGCCCACCGATGTGCTGGCCGGCTGGACGGCCGGCGCCTCATGGGCTGCGCTGTGCTGGCT